>JAHFPK010000115.1 GCA_023266715.1 Hyphomicrobiales bacterium
TAAAACAACCGTGCTTCCATATTGCATTGCAAACTGGAAGCACGAATGCCGTCGCCCCCAAAATCGGACAAACCGTGGCTGTTTCGCACCTATGCCGGCCATTCCACGGCGGCTGAAAGCAACAAGCTCTTTCGCGCGAACCTTGAAAAAGGCCAAACCGGCCTGTCCGTAGCCTTCGATCTGCCCACCCAGACAGGCTACGATCCCGATCATCCCCTGGCGCGGGGCGAAGTGGGCAAAGTAGGGGTGCCGGTCTCCCATATCGGCGACATGCGAGCGCTTTTTGAAGCCATTCCGCTGGCCACCATGAATACCTCTATGACCATCAATGCGACGGCCGCCTGGCTGCTGGCGCTTTATGTGGCCGTGGCCGACGAGCAGGGCGTTCCCCGCGACCAATTATCCGGCACGACGCAAAATGACATCATCAAGGAATATTTGTCGCGCGGCACCCATGTGTTCCCGCCCAAACCTTCCCTGAAACTCACCACCGACACGATTTCGTTTTCGGCAAGTGATCTGCCGAAGTGGAATCCCATGAACGTCTGCTCCTATCACCTGCAGGAAGCAGGTGCCACGCCCGTGCAGGAATTGGCTTACGCATTGGCCACCGCCATTGCTGTACTCGATGCCGCAAAGCGCGAAGTAAGCGCTGCAGCTTTTCCGGAAGTCGTTGGGCGCATCTCTTTCTTTGTAAATGCCGGCATCCGCTTCATCACCGAAATGTGCAAGATGCGGGCCTTCACTGAACTCTGGGATGAAATCTGCCGCGAACACTACGGCATTACGAATGAGAAATTTCGCCGCTTCCGTTATGGCGTGCAGGTGAATTCTCTCGGTCTCACCGAACAGCAGCCAGAAAACAATGTTTACCGCATTCTCCTTGAAATGCTGGCTGTAGTCCTGTCCAAAAATGCCCGCGCCCGCGCCGTGCAACTGCCGGCATGGAATGAGGCACTTGGCCTGCCCCGCGCCTGGGACCAGCAATGGTCGCTTCGCATGCAGCAGATCGTAGCCTACGAGACTGACCTCCTGGACTACGCCGATATTTTTGAAGGCTCGAAAGAAATTACCGCCAAGGTCGAGAGCCTGAAGACTGAGGCCCGCGCCGAGTTGCAACACATTCTCTCCTTGGGCGGCGCCATTCCGGCAATTGAAACGGGTTATATGAAACATGCTTTGGTCCAGGCCAATACGGAGCGCCTGAAAGCCATTGAACGCGGCGACACGAAACTGGTTGGCGTCAATATCTTCACTTCAACCGAAACTTCACCCTTATCCGCGGGTGATGAGGAGAAAGTTCTCGCGGTTTCCGAGAACATCGAATTTGAGCAGATCGAAAAACTGAAAAGCTGGCGCGCCACCCGCGACCGTAAGGTGGTAGCAGCATCTCTTGCAGTTCTGCGTGAAGCAGCGGAAGCCGGCCGCAACATCATGGAACCCTCCATTGCCTGCGCCAAGGCTGGCGTGACGACCGGTGAGTGGGGTGAAACCTTGCGCCAGGTTTTCGGTGAATTCCGCGCGCCTACCGGCGTGCTTCTGATAATGGATGAACAGCCGGAGAAATCACTTGAGGTAATCCGCGCCCGCGTGAAACATTTGGCGCAAGAGCTTGGAAAGACTCCCACGTTTCTCATGGCCAAGCCCGGCCTTGATGGCCATTCCAATGGCGCCGAACAGATTGCAGTGCGTGCTGCCGATTGCGGACTTGAAGTGACCTATGAAGGCATTCGCCTGACACCGGAACAGATTGTGGCCACCGCAAAAGAGAAGAAAATCACCCTCATCGGCCTTTCAATCCTCTCTGGCAGTCATGTTCCCCTGATCCGCGATGTCATGAACCGTTTGCGCCAGGCTGGCCTGGACAATATCCCCGTCGTAGTGGGCGGCATCATTCCACATGAGGATTCCCATGTCCTGAAGCAGCTCGGTGTGGCCCGGGTCTATACGCCCAAGGATTTCGATCTCAACATCATCATGAATGATCTCGTGGACCTGATGGAAACCAGGGTTTCAAACTGAAGTCGTCAGACGCTCCGCACAGACCTTCAGAATTTCAACAACGGGCCGCTTCCACCAGTTCTGCTCGCTGAAGATTTCAACTTCAATAAGACCCTGATAGCCCGCCTTCTCGACCTCGGCACGAATGGACGGAATATCAATGACGCCGTCCCCCATCATGCCGCGGTCATTGAGGACATCAGCAGTCGGCACCAGCCAGTCACAGACATGAAAACCGAAAATGCGCTTTTCCACACCGGCCCTTGCAATGTCGCGTTTAAGATTGGGATCCCACCAGACATGATAGACATCAAGACAGACACCCAGCGACGGCGCGGAAACAATGCCTTCAATCTGCTGACACATATTCAGTGCCTCGCTCAGCAGGGTTAAACAACTGCGCTCGGCTGTATAGACAGGATGCAAGGGCTCGAGCGCAATCCTGACACCCAGGCTTCTGCCATGCTCAAGAAGCTGTGCCGTTCCTTCAGCGACATGAGCTCGCGCGGCTGCAATATCCTTCGATCCCTTGGGCAATCCGCCTACCACCATCACAAAAGAATTTGCCCCCAAAATCGCCGCATCGTCCAGCGCGCGCCTGTTGCTTTCGATGTTGGCCTGCAATCCCTCGCGCGTGAGCGAGGGCAAATAGGTGCTGCGGCAATAGCCCGTAACTTTCAGGCCCGCGTCCCGAATGCGCTTTGCAATGGCGGAAACATCCTGTCCCTCGATCTCGCGCCGCCACGGCGCGACGCCGCCAAAACCAGCGGCTGCAATCGCATCGATGGATTGTTCAATAGGGTATTGAAAGCCGAATGTGGCCGTGTTGATGGCAAAACGCTGCATCATTGGCCATAAAACGCGAGCAGGGTTTTCATCCGCTTCACCGCAAGTCCGGGATCACGGAGCAGCCCCGCCTGATCAGCCAGTTTGAAGACTTCAGTGAAATAGAAAAGCGGCCGCGCGCTCTGCGCCCCATTCACCATGATGAAATGTTCCTGATGCCGGTTGAGCCAGGCCAGAAACACGATGCCTGTCTTGTAGTATTGCGTCGGCGCTTGAAAGATCAGTCGTGACAACGGTACCGTAGGACCCAATAACTTGTGAAATTTTTTCGTATTGCCCTTGGCCAGCGCGCTCAGCGCCGCCGCAGCTGCAGGCGCGATGGCTGCGAAGATGCCGAGAAGTGCATGCGAATAACCCTGCACGTCGCCATCAATTAATTCGGCATAATTGAAATCATCACCCGTATACATTTTGACAGTCTGCGGTAATTGCCGGCGGAAGGTGATTTCCTTCCGCGCATCAAGAAGTGAAATTTTGATGCCGTCAACCTTGGCAACATTGTTGTTGATCACCGCAAAACAGGTTTTCATGGTCTCCGAAAATTCATCCGCACCCCAATAGCCCTTAAGCGCAGGATCAAACATCTCGCCAAGCCAGTGAAGAATGACGGGATGGTTGGCCTCGCCCAAAACGCGTGAATAGACCTTCACATAATCGTCCGGTGACCTGGCAACCCTGACTAGGGCCCGGCTCGCCATCATGATGACGCGGCCACCAAGTTTTTGAATGGCATGCAGCTGCGAAAGATAGGCCTTCACCACGTCATCAAGACTGCGCGCATCATCAGGCAACAGGTGATCCGTGCCGCAACCGGAATAGACGCGTCCCGCTTGAGGTCCGGCACTTTTGAGCGACCGCATGATCAATTCATGTGCCAGAGGCCAATCCAATCCCATACCGCGCTGGGATGTGTCCATGGCTTCCGCAATACCAAAACCCTGGTCCAGGAGATAATGCCGAAATGCCAGGGTCCTGTCCCAATCCAGAACCCCAATTGCGCTCAGGGGATCAGCCACCACATGGGCCGCCGCAAAAGCCGCGCGGTTGAATGGGATCTTTGGTTTCCTGATCGCAATGGGTTCACCCACCAGATGATAGGTCTCGGATTTCCCTTCAGCCGCTGGCAGACGGATTTTCATGATCAGTACCGCACCATGAGGAGACCCGCATCGGCCTGGATGATTTGCCCCGTGGTATAGGGCAGAAGCCCTTGTGCCAATGTGAGCGCAATGCGGCCAACCTCTTCCGGCGTTCCAAATCTCTTGATCACCGTGAGGCCCTCCTCAATCAGCTTATCATACCTGGCCTTTGAAGGCGCGGTCATATCCGTCTCAATAAAACCGGGTTGGATTTCATAGACACCGACACCCTCATTGCTGAGCCTCGCCGCAAACAGTTTCGACATCATCGAAACGCCAGCCTTCGAGATACAATACTCGCCGCGCGTGATCGAAACGCCGGTTGCATTGGCCGATGATATGGTCACAATGCTGCGATGGCTTTCGGAGAGCTTCAGGCGTTTCGCAAATGCCTGGGTCAGGAAAAAGGTTCCCCGCGTATTCACTTTCAGGCAACGGTCATAGCTTTCAGGCGAGACATCCAGCAGGTCGCCCCGGTTTTGCACTGAAACACCGGCATTGTTGACAAGCGTTGTAAGCGGACCCAGGGCCGCTTCGGCCCTGTCGAGCATGGGTTCATGGGCCGCAAGATCGGAAATATCGCCAACCACGGCTACAGACGTGACGCCAGAGGAAGAAATTTCACCAACCGTTGCGCGCAATTCCTCGCTGTCGGTAACATCATTCACGGCCACATCAAATCCGGCTCCCGCCAGCGCAAGCGCTATAGCCCGCCCAATGCCGCGCCTGGCCCCCGTCACAAAAGCCCTCTGCTCCCCGCTCATGCGTCAATCCTCTCAAGCGTTTGCGGCGTGCAGATCATCCGCAGGATCGTTCGCGTATTGAACTCCAGCCGTCTGGCCAAAGCCTCCTCCGCCATCAAATCGCGTTCAAACACGATGGAACCCGTAAAGCGGTTGGTGAGGTAGTAATAACCCACTGCCGCAATGCTGATATTGACCTGCACGGGATCAAGGTTTTTGCGGAACACGCCGGACTGGGCCCCGCGCTCCAGCAAATTCTGCATGCGGGCCACAAATGAGCGGTTCATCTTCTGCATGCGCTCGGATTTCTTGATGTGCCGCGCCTTGTGCAGGTTCTCGCTGTTCACCAGGGTGATGAATTCCGGATTGTCGAGGAAATATTTCCAGATGAAGGCAATCAATGCCTTGATGGCCGCAACGGGATCAAGACTGTCAAGCTCCAGTGCGGCCTCGCGCTCACGGAACTCGCCATAGGCATCCTCAACCACGTGGGCAAACAGGTCATCCTTGTTGCCGAAGTAATGATACATCATGCGTTTGTTGGCTTTTGCCCGCGCCGCGATATCGTCAACCCGCGCGCCTCCCAGTCCCTTTTTAGCAAACTCCGCCTTCGCCGCCGCAAGGATGCGCCGCTTCGTGTCGTCGGGGTTTCTTAGTTTTTTTTCCCGTGTGGCCACTTTATGTCTCAGGGGGCTTGAAATAACTATCTAGTTATTTATAAGTAGACCAGGAACGAAGGAATTGCAAGTGACGGGTTACGACTACATTATCGTGGGTGGCGGATCGGCAGGCTGCGTGCTGGCGGCCCGGTTGTCCGAAATGCCCGATGCAAAAGTGCTGTTGATCGAGGCTGGCCCCCGGGACACCAATCCCTACATTCACATGCCCGTGGGCTTCTTCAAGATGACCGGCGGCCCCCTGACCTGGGGCTACCAGACCGTGCCCCTGCGCCACGCCAACAACCGCGTGGCCGTTTACCCCCAAGGCCGTGTGCTAGGTGGTGGCAGTTCCATCAATGCCGAAATCTACACCCGCGGCTGCCCCGAGGATTATAACGCCTGGGCCTCCGAATTGAACTGCAAGGGCTGGAGCTGGAAAGATCTCAAACCCTATTTCGTGAAGTCGGAAGGCAACGCAAGTCTCGGCGGCAGTGAACATGGCGTTGATGGGCCGCTGGGTGTTTCCGATCTTGCCAGCCCCAACAAGGTCTCGCTCGCCTATGTCCAGGGCTGCATGGATTTCGGCATGCCCCACAATGCCGATTTTAATTCGGGAAAACTCGAAGGCGCCGGCCTTTATCAGACGACGATCAAGGACGGCAGGCGTTGCAGCGCAGCAGTTGGCTATCTTAAACCCGCCATGAAACGAAGCAATCTCACGGTAAGAACCGGTCTCTTCGTCACCCGCCTTCTCATTGAAAAGGGCCGCGCCGTTGGCGTTGAAGTCATCAATGGCGGCCAGGTGCAGCGCCTTGAGGCGGCAAGTGAAGTGATCGTGACAGCGGGAGCCATCGGCTCACCCAAACTTCTTTTGCTCTCTGGCATTGGTCCGGCCAAGCATCTCAAGGAAAAGGACGTACCGGTCATTCATGATCTCAAGGGCGTGGGCCAAAATCTCCATGATCATTTTTCAACCGATGTCACTTGGGTCCTGAATGGTCCTCATTCCTATGACAAATACAAGAAAAAGCATTGGCAGGCCTGGGCAGGCCTGCAATATCTCCTCTACAGAACGGGACCTGTCGCTTCCAACATTGTTGAAGCGGGGGCCTTTTGGTGGAGTGACCGCAAGGAAAAAATACCCGACCTGCAATTTCATTTCCTCGCAGGCGCAGGCGTTGAAGAAGGCGTGGGCACCGTGCCCGGCGGTAATGGCGCCACTTGCAATTCCTATCACACACGGCCCCGCTCCCGTGGCAGCGTCACGCTCCGCTCCAACAATCCGGCCGATGCGCCGCTCGTTGATCCCAATTCCTTCGCCGATCCCTATGATCTCGCCCGCCACATCGATGCAATCAAGATCACCCAGGAAGTGGGAGCCACCCGCTCCATGCGTCGCTTTGTGGATCATGAACATTTCCCCGGCCCCTCCTGCAAAACAAAAAAAGACTATGAAGATGTAGCCAAAGCTAACGCCCGCTCATCCTACCATCCAGTCGGCACCTGCAAGATGGGCACTGACGATATGGCAGTGGTGGACACCAAAATGCGGATTCGCGGTATTGATGGCCTGCGCGTCTGTGACAGTTCCACCATGCCCCGCATTGTCTCTTCAAATACCAACGCCCCCACCATTGCCATGGCAGAAAGGGCCGCGGACCTGATCCGTGGCAACAGGTAATGCCCAAAATCGTAAGTGCAGCAGAAGCTGTAAAAAATATCGGGGATGGCGCCACCGTCACCGTCAATTCATCCTCAGGTCTGTGCTGCCCCGATGCAATATTGAAAGCGCTCGGTGAACGCTTCGGCCGCGAACAGCATCCGCGTGATCTCACCATGCTTCACCCCATTGCAGCCGGCGACATGTCGGGCATCAAGGGCGTTGACCATATTGCCAAATCAGGATTGATCACCCGCATCATAGCAGGCTCCTATCCCTCCGGCCCCTCATCCGCCGAACCACCATTGATCTGGCAAATGCTGGGAACCAATGAAATCGCCGCCTACAATGTACCCTCCGGCATCATGTTTGATATCCACCGCGAGGCCGCCGCCAAGCGTCCCGGCGTACTCACCAAGATTGGCCTCGATACCTTCGTCGATCCCGCTCACGAGGGCTGCGCCATGAATGCGAAAGCGGCAGCTGTGCCAATCGTGAAGAAAATAAGTTTCGAAGGTGAGGAGTGGCTCTATTTCCCCGCCATCATTCCGAACGTTGCCATCATCCGAGCCACCTCGTCAGACGAGCGCGGCAATCTCACCTTCGAGCATGAGGGCGCCTATATCGGCGCACTCGATCTCGCCATGGCCGCCCACAACAATGGTGGCATCGTCATCGCCCAGGTGAAGCGCATCATCAGGGATCATCCCCTGAAACCCCATGATGTGTATGTGCCCGGCATTCTGTTGGACTACATCGTTGAAGCACCGGACCAATGGCAGACCACCCAGACACCCTATGATCCCGCCATCTCCGGCGAAGTGTTCAAGCCGCTCGACTCATTCAGCCACATGGACTTTGGAACCGGCAAGGCTATCGCGCGGCGCGTCGCGCAGGAATTGAAAGAGGGCTGGGCCGTGAATCTGGGCTTCGGTGTTTCCGCCAATGTGCCGCGTATTTTTTTGGAGGAAGGTCTCCACGGCAAAACCACCTGGGTGATTGAGCAAGGTGCTGTCGGCGGCATTCCACTCCTCGACTTCCAGTTCGGCTGCTCATCAAACGCCGAAGCCATCATCGGTTCGCCTTCACAGTTCACCTATT
>JAHFPK010000116.1 GCA_023266715.1 Hyphomicrobiales bacterium
CGACTACCCAATCGTCTTTGCCAACCTTTACATCTTCACGCTGGTGGGGCTTGTGGTGGCTCTCATCAGCGACCTGACCTACATGATGATTGATCCGCGCATCGATTTTGAATCGCGTGAGGTTTAATCCCATGGCGCTCTTTACGCTCAAGGGACTGAACAAGCGGCGCTGGGAGCTATTCAAGGCCAACCGCCGTGGGTATTGGTCCCTTTGGATTTTTGGCGCGCTATTTCTGATGAGCATATTTGCGCCAATTATTGCCAACGACCGGCCAATATTGGCTTCCTACAAGGGTGAACTCCTATTTCCGACCTTTGTGGATTATCCGGAATCCAAGTTCGGCGGATTCCTGGCGCGCACGGATTATCGTGACCCGGTGAACCAGGAGGAGATCAGCGCCAATGGCTGGATGATCTGGCCACCCATTCGCTACTCCTATAACACCGTCAACAATGAACTGCCGCGGCCTGCCCCTTCAACCCCTGCATCCAATCTCACCCGGGACGAGGCCTGCGCCAAGTATCCGCTTGTTGCCGCAGACCCCAATTGCATTTTCGGCAATTTGAACTGGCTGGGAACTGATGACCAGGGCCGCGATGTCATTGCGCGCCTCATCTATGGCTTTCGAATTTCCGTTGCCTTCGGCCTCATTCTGACATTGTTTTCATCGGTCATCGGCGTGGCCGCCGGTGCCGTGCAGGGTTATTTTGGCGGCTGGACGGACCTGTTGTTTCAGCGCTTTATCGACATCTGGTCGTCCATGCCTACGCTCTATCTGCTCATCATCCTGGCGGCATTCATTACACCAACTTTCTGGCTTCTGCTTTTCATTCTTGTCCTCTTCTCATGGACGGGACTTGTCGGCGTGGTGCGCGCCGAGTTCCTGCGGGCCCGGAATTTTGAATATGTGCGCGCCGCAAGGGCCTTGGGCCTGAGCAATACCAAAATCATGTTCAAGCATCTTTTGCCGAATGCCCTGATCTCAACGGTTACATTCATGCCATTCATTCTGTCCGGTTCCGTAACCACGCTGACGGCGCTGGATTTTCTAGGCTTCGGACTGCCACCGGGGTCGCCTTCTCTTGGTGAATTGCTGGCGCAGGGCAAAGCCAACCTGCAGGCGCCCTGGCTCGGTTTTACGGGGTTCTTTGTGGTTTCCATCATGCTCACTTTGCTGGTTTTCATTGGCGAGGCGGTGCGTGATGCGCTTGATCCCAGAAAGACATTCGCATGAGCGAAGTGTTGCTGGAAGTCAAAGACCTTTCCGTTGCCTTTCGCCAGGGCGGCAAAGCTACGCTTGCAGTTGACCATGTTTCCTTTTCACTAAAAAAGGGAGAAACATTGGCTCTCGTGGGCGAGTCCGGTTCCGGAAAATCCGTATCCGCGCTCTCAATTCTAAAACTCTTGCCTTACCCCGCCGCGGAACATCCCTCAGGTTCGGTCAGGTTCAATGGCGAGGAGCTGCTTGATGCCGATGAGCGCGACCTTCGCAAGGTGCGCGGCAATGACATCACCATGATTTTCCAGGAGCCCATGACTTCGCTTAACCCATTGCATTCAGTGGAACGGCAGATCGGCGAAATCCTGGAACTGCATCAGGGCCTGGGGGGAGCGGAAGCCAGGGCACGAATCATAAGCCTGCTTACGAAAGTTGGTATCCGCGATCCTGAAACGCGGTTGCAGGATTATCCTCATCAACTGTCCGGCGGGCAGCGGCAACGGGTGATGATTGCCATGGCTCTTGCCAATAATCCCGACCTGCTGATTGCCGATGAACCCACTACGGCCCTGGACGTAACCGTGCAGGCACAAATTCTGAAATTGCTGAAAGAGTTGCAAGCCGAGTTTGGCATGGCCCTTCTGCTGATTACCCATGATCTCGGAATTGTGCGTCATATGGCAGATACGATTTGTGTGATGCAAAGGGGCAAGGTGGTTGAGGCGGGCGATGCCAAGAAAGTGTTTGAGAAGCCGCAGCACGAATATACCAAGATGCTGCTTTTGGCAGAGCCTAAGGGCAAACCGCCAAAATCCGACACGAGCGCTGCCGTTGTTGTGGAAACGAAAAACCTCAAGGTCTGGTTTCCCATCAAGCGTGGATTTTTTCGCAAGACCATTGGCCACATAAAAGCTGTTGACGGGCTTGATACGCTCGTCAGGGCTGGCCAGACTTTGGGTATTGTGGGTGAATCGGGTTCGGGGAAAACCACGCTTGGCCTTGCCATTTTGCGCCTGATTTCCTCGCAAGGAGAAATTTCGTTCCAGGGCCGCCGCATTGACGGCGTTGGCTCCAATGCCATGCGGCCCCTGCGCAAGGACATGCAGATTGTGTTTCAAGACCCCTTTGGCTCCCTGTCACCGCGCCTGTCGATCCTGCAAATCGTGGAAGAGGGCCTGCTTGTTCAGGGTGGAAGAGGAAATGCCGACGATCGCCGCGCGCATGTTTCACACGCTCTTACTGAAGTTGGGCTGGATCCGGAAACAATGGACCGCTATCCCCATGAGTTTTCGGGCGGACAGAGGCAGCGCATTGCCATTGCCCGGGCCCTTGCGCTCAATCCCAAGTTCATCATGCTGGATGAGCCGACATCGGCATTGGATATGTCCGTGCAGGCGCAGATTGTTGACCTGCTGCGGGCCCTGCAAACCAGGCATAATCTTACCTATCTCTTCATCAGCCATGATCTCAGGGTGGTGCGTGCCCTGGCGAACGACGTCATTGTCATGCGCAATGGCATTGCCGTTGAACGGGGGCCTGCGTCACAGATTTTTGACTCACCACAGACGGATTATACTAAGGCGCTGATTGCGGCTTCGCTTAATCTCAAGGCAGCGCCGGAAAATGTCGTGAGACAGTAATGGCCTTTCTTTTTGTAACTCCCACCTGGCCAACCGGTTTATGGAAAGCCGCAATGACCAAAGTGGCGCCAAAACTTGACGTGCGTATTTGGCCTGACGGAACTGGCCGTGTTGAAGACATTGAATACGCTGCCGCCTGGCTTCCACCGCCCAATGTCTTGAAGGGGCTTCCCAATCTGAAAGTGATTTTTTCACTTGGCGCCGGGGTTGACGCAATTCTGAAGGATCCCACGCTTCCCGACAATGTTCCCATTGTGCGGGTGAATGACAATGACCTCACCAAGCGCATGACAGAGTATATTGTCCTGCATGTGCTCATGCACCACCGCCAGCAACGGCGCATTGATGCCAACCAGAAGCAAAGAATTTGGGACAGTTTTCCAACCCATGCGGCCTCTGCCCTTTCTGTGGGTATCATGGGCCTTGGTGTGATGGGGCAGGACTCTGCTCTGCGGCTGCGCGACCTGGGCTTTCGCGTGGCGGGATGGAGCCGGAGCCGGAAAGCCATTCCAGGTGTTGAGTGTTTTGCGGGCGCTGCTGAATTCAACGCTTTCCTAGCGCGCACGGATATCTTGATTTCCCTGCTTCCGGCAACAGCGGAAACCGATGGCATTATCAATCGCACAACCATTCAAAAACTATCGCGCCGCGGCCCCTTTGGGGCGCCCATCATCATCAATGCGGGCCGCGGCCGCCAGCAGATTGCCAGTGATATTATGAGATGCCTTGATGCCGGTGAACTCTATGCGGCAACACTCGATGTCTTTGCGGTTGAACCCCTGCCCGCGGACGATCCCCTGTGGGTTCACCCCCGCGTGACAGTTACACCACATATTGCGGCGGATTCCGATCCGGAAGTGATATGCGCCTATGTGGCCTCCCAGATTGAAAGACACAGGAATGACTTGCCACTGTTCAATCTCGTGGACCGAACGCGAGGATATTAAAGCCGTTTGATGCTTGTCACCAGCCCGTTTGCACTGGCAATACGGGCGACTGCCTCAGCCAAAGGTTCTTTAACCGTCAGCATGTGGTGACCATTGGCGTGGAGGAGTGTTTTCTGATCGGTCATGATTCCCACATGGCCTTTCCAAAAAACCAGATCGCCTCGGCGCAAGCCATCGAGATCATTGATCAAGAGATTCTGGCCCAGTTGAATTTCCTGCATGTCGGTATCGCGTTGCGAGAGAACACCGCAAGCTTCCAGTGAAGTTTGCACGAGGCCTGAACAATCGAGGCCCTGGGACGTTTTACCGCCCCAATAATAGGGCACATCTTCAAACATCTCCGCCACACTTACAAAGTCTGTTTCACGTTCGCTCAAAGGCTTTAAGTGTCTCGTGAAAGCATATTTTCCATTTGAAAGTTTTGAAAACTTGTCATCACTTTCGACAATTTCAAGTTTCGCGTTCATTGGCACATTAACCGGAGCTTGCGACTTGATATCCGCCTCCGGGTATAAAAAGGTGGATGGCACAGAAACCCAATGGGTGGGGTTGGTCAAATCTTTGGAGACAGCAGCTTTGGCAATATACCCCACGTAACCGTCAGCTTCGAGCTGGCACCAAATCCAGTCATCCTTGTCTTCAAATGCAATTATTTTTTCACCAAAAAGAGCCTGCGTGGTTTGCCTGGCTGAACTCGAGGGCTCACCGTGCAGGCTGGCAATCGGAGCCACTATTTCCATAGGCTTGCCTTCGACATGGCGCGCGGCTTCAACACGGCCTTTCAAGCGCACGTCCGCAAGGTCGGTACGAAAAGCATGGAGGCGCTTGTCTAAAACGGACATTGTCATAGATTCTTCGAGTTCAGGCCAATCAAGTCAGCCAGCCGATCAAGATACAATGCACCCTTTACGGTTCGCTGAACCAATACATTCCGCCGGTCTGCCTCATCACGCCTGCGGGTTACGAGATCAAGCTTTCCCATGGAATCCAGGGCTCTGGTGATAACGGGCTTTGAGACCTGAAGTTTCTTGGCAAGCTCACGGATGGTATGGGGCGGTGCTTCCATATAGACAGTCAGCAATATACTCACCTGCCTGGTGGAAAGATCGGCTTCTTTGCCATGCACTTGGGCAAGGCTCACATCGCGCCAAAGTTTGAGGGCCTGCGCCGTTCCCAACGGAATTGACATGTCTGATTCAGTAATCGTTACGGATGCGTTTCATTCTCACGCATCGGAGGAAAAGGTGCAAGCCTATTTCTTGTAACGCTCCAAAATCAGCGAAAACAGGGTCCGGATCCCCTGCGCTTCACCGCCCTTTCGGAAGCCAGGCCTGGCGGTTGGCGTCCACCCATAAATATCGAGATGAACATAGGATTTGGCTTTTTCGACAAAGCGCTTGAGGAAGAGGGCTGCGGTTATTGAGCCGGCAAAGCTTGAATCGGCGCTGTTGTTCATATCGGCAACGGAAGATTCAAACAGGGAATTATAGGGTTCCCAGAAGGGCATCCGCCAGAGATGATCGCGTTGCTCCGCGGCGTGCCTGGCGATGTCAGTGGCAAGGCCCTCATCATTGGTATAAAATGGCGGAAGATCCGGTCCCAAAGCCACACGCGCTGAGCCCGTGAGGGTTGCCATGTCAATCAGGAGATCGGGTGTCTCTTCGTCAGCAAACGCCAGGGCATCCCCAAGAATGAGCCTGCCTTCGGCATCCGTATTGCCTATTTCGACAGTAAGGCCTTTGCGGCTCTTCAGTATATCTCCAGGGCGAAAGGCATTTCCAGCGATGGCGTTTTCAACGGCCGGAATGAGAACACGCAGGCGCACCGGAAGCTTGGCATCCATAATAATTTGGGCGAGCCCAAGCACATTGGCGGCTCCACCCATATCCTTCTTCATGAGCGCCATGCCGGAAGCGGATTTGATGTCGAGGCCACCGGTGTCAAAGCAAACACCCTTGCCCACAAGCGTCACCTTGGGAGCACCAGCTGACCCCCATGAAAAATCAATGAGGCGAGGCTGCCGGGAGCTGGCCTTGCCCACAGCATGCACCATCGGAAATCCACGCCTAAGGGCCTCTCCGGAGGTCACTGTCAGCTTTGCCTTGTAATGCGAAGCCACTTTGCGCGCCGCTACTTCCAGCTCGTCAGGACCAAAATCATTGGAAGGCGTATTGATGAGATCGCGCACCATGTAGGTGGCGTTTGCAAGCCGCACAATCTCCTCATAATCGACATGGCCTCCACACACGAGGCAGGGAATTTTTTGGGTATTTGCCTTGTAACGGTCAAAGCCATAGGCCTCCAGGCACCACGCCAATTCAACAAATATGGGGGATTGCGAAGTTGTGACGTTGAACGCATAGGTACCGGGCGGCAATTGCCGACAAAGCCAGGCCAAACCAAAGCCATCGCCCCCGTTGGATCCCACAATCACCTCAGCAATATCGCCTTGTCCATTGGGAACCTGAAGGCAAGTTCCGTTGCCACCAGTAAAATTCTGGGCTTCGGCCCAAGTCTGAGCGGCGATCGGCAACTGGGCAAGGATTTTCGGCCATGTTGCCGTCGTCACGACCTGTAATTGAATGACTTTGTCGCCCCCGGTTCGCACTAGTATTTTTCGTGCATCCATCATCCGTCAATACATCCTGTCTCTGTTGCAACCTGGGCATCAAGCCATACATGGTTAATAGTTTATTGACATCTGCCTACCATGATCGGGCCTTCAAGTTTTTCGCCTTATGCATGATTCTTTCGGAGCTTAAGTGATGGTGCCGGTCAATAATAGCCGTTTACGTCGGTTTTCCCTGCCTTTGGCGTTGCTGACATCAGCTCTTGCAATTTCGGGCTGCCAGAGCAAGACCGCGAGCCTGGACGGCCTCGAAGGGCTGAATACCGCCAGCACGTCACCTGTGTCATTCAAGAAAACCGCCGAACTTGGCAATCGCTGGCAAGGCGACCAAAAAAATCTCGAACTCGGCCTAGCTTATGCTGATGGGCTTGAAAAACTCGGACAGACGGATCAGCAAATGCAAGTACTTGCAACACTGTCTGAACAAAACCCGCAGAACTCCAACATTCAGGCAGTTTATGGCAAAAAGCTCATCGCTGCAGGACGACCTGGGGAAGCTATCCCAGTTCTCAAAATATCCGCCGATAACGGAACTAGCGACTGGCGCGTGCTTTCAGCGCTGGGTTCTGCCTATGACCAACAAGGGCAATACAGCATGGCCCGGGAAACCTATCAAAAAGCCCTGGCGCTTCAGCCCAATCAAATTTCCGTCCTCAACAACATTGGCATGTCCTATGCGCTTGAGGGTAATCTAAAACAGGCTGAAGAAACATTGCGAAGTGCCATGGCCCTGCCCGAAGGCAAATCGCTGCCAAGGCTGCGGCAGAATCTTGCCCTGGTCGTGGGTTTGCAAGGCCGCTTTGAGGAGTCCCGGCAAATTGCCAGTGAAGATCTTCCACCGCAGGAAGTTGAAGCAAACATGGCCTACCTGCAAAAGATGCTTTCGCAGCCCGATACCTGGAAGCAGCTTTCCGACGACACGCAGGGCTGAGGACTTAAAACCAGATCAACAAGAAAGGCGCGAAAGCCATTCGCGCCTTTCTTGTTGTTTCGAGTTTTTCCTAGTGAGTCCCCTGTGAACTATTCCCAACCCATTGATCACATTTGCTGACTTTGGCATTTGCAGGTTTCGATATTGCAAGAAAGCAACGCCTTGAGGGCGATTTCCTTGCAAATTGGTTTTGTGATTCACGGACGGTTTGAAGTGTGATTCACTGCGGTTGAGCCATCAGCCGGAGGGTCATGCGATGAAACCACGCGAGCGCCGTGAGACGGGAGCACAGGACATGTTCCGCTCGCGCCTTGATCAGATCATCAACCTGAAGCACGAGCTGGTGACACTGTCGAAGACGGTGTCGTGGAGCTTTATCGAAGAGAAGTGCGGCGAGGTATACGCCGATGGCCCCGGCATGCCGCCGCTTCCCACACGGCTGATGGCGGGGCTTTCGATCCTCAAATATACCTTTAACCTGTCCGACGAGGATCTGTGCGACCGCTGGGTGGAGAACCCATACTTTCAATACTTCTGTGGTGAAGAGTTCTTTCTCCATGAACTGCCTTTTGACCGCTCGTCGCTGACCCGCTGGCGCCAGCGCATGGGCGAGGAGCGGGTTGCAGCACTTCTGCAGGAAAGCCTCTCGGTGGCAATCAGAGCGGGGGCAATGGCACCAAGGGATACCAGAAGGGTAATCGTCGATACCACGGTGCAGCCGAAGAACGTGATGTTCCCCACCGATGCCAAGCTCCTGCACCGGGCCCG
>JAHFPK010000421.1 GCA_023266715.1 Hyphomicrobiales bacterium
TTGCGGGCAACCTTCAAGCCAGCTTCCCCGGTAACATAGGGGATAACCGTTTGCACATCCCGGACGAAGTTGCGGACGAACCATGCCGGGTTTTTCTGCGTATACATCTGCCGCAGCCAGCCGTTGTATTGGCCCAACAGCTTCAGCCCTTCCGATACCCCGGAGTGCCACAGTCGATTGTAAGAGCGAACCATTCCCTCATGGGATAGTTGAATCCTTACAGGTTTGCCGTTTTCGATGAAGCGAATCTCTTCTTCTTTGTTGAATGGAGCCTCGCGGTATTTCACCAATCCGTTGGGATTGACGACCTCGGTTGTCAGGCGAACGCCTTTCGGGTTACTCTTTTGAAGCTCGGCCGCAACCTTATCCGCCAATGACTTATCGGTGGTTTCGGCGACAAGCTCAGAGTTTCCCAGCAGGTCAACTCCGTTGAAGACCTGATAGACAACCTTGCCTTTCTCCCAGTAGGGTTTTTGTGGCGCGTCGTCAATCGTCCACAAGGCGTCGTCGGGGTTGGCCTCGATAAAGTTTCTGATCACCCTGGCGACATTGGCCTTTTCGACCAACTGGAGACCTTTCTCGTAATCGCGAATCATGTTTTCAAACAACTGGCCCGCCCGGCTTGAACGGCCATAGGCGCGCATATCGATGGTCTTGCCGGTGGATAGGCCAGCCCCGGTGGCTTGGGTCAGCCCGCGATCATCCACCAACTCAAAGCCTTTTAGCGGGACGTAGTGGGTATATTTTTCCCGGTACGCTTTGGCTGTCTCTGGGTCCATGACACCGCCAGCCACCAGGTTATCCAGGTTGCGGTCGGCAATGTCGCGCAATTCATCGGCCAGATCGAACAAAGCCGCCGCATTGGGCTTGGCCGATACCTGCTCGATGATGCTGTTCGCTTGCTCGTCTGTCATCCCAGAGCCCGACTTGCCAGGCGTGCCGTCATTGGGGAAGCGCGGGTTGATCTTGGCTATTTCGCGATTGCGCTCGTGCGCATGTTGGGCATAGGCCAACAGTTCGATTTCATCCGTTGATGAGCCGGCCTCGTGAATTCGCTTCAGCAGCGGCTCCACCAGGTTATCCGTAGTGTCCTTCATGGCGGCGGCAAGTCTGCCTGGGTAGCGCTTGTTCGCTCGCGCCATGTCGGTGCTCTCATCCACGGTGCCGCCTTGTTTGACGACGGCATCCTGCACTATCTGGAAGGGAATCGCCTCGTCCTGCATCTTGCGTCGGACTTTTTGGCCGCGCGTCTCGGCGGGCAGGGTGAAGCGATCACCCACCAAATCGGCATTCCGGGATCCCCTCTCATGGCCAGATACACCCGGTTGTGCTGTGTCGGTGCGCTCTTGGTGCGCTTCGTCTTCTTTGGTGCGGCGCGAGAACATGGCCTCACCCTCACGGATTGCATCCAGCTTCTCGCCATTCCTTTCCAAAAGCGCAATGCGGTCCAGGGTTGGCTGATCCCAGATCACATAGTTGTAGCTGGGCGTTGCCGTGCCGTCTCGGCTTCCAGCGTCACGATAGCGGTTGCCGACAATGCCGATGGAGGCAAGGTATTCGCTGGCGGCTTTGTCTCCACCAAGCTTCATGCTTAGGGATTTGTAATACGTTTCTCCAGTTCCGCCAAGCGGCAGATTAAACGCATCAATTTCCTCACGCAAAACCTCAATCTGGCGATCAAGTGATGTAGTGCTTTCGCCATTTTTTACACGTTCTGCACGCGCATTGATGCGTTGCTTCATAATAACGATGAGCCTATCCCTCTCAACTTTCTGAATGGATTTATTTACACCATCGGGCTGCTCACTAAGCGGCTTATCCCAGTCCAACAAATGCGGCAGAACATCGTCTGGTATGTCGAGATTATACAGGGTGCCTGATTGCTTTTTGGCTACGGCTGTCCCGTTTTTAAGTTCATTTTTCAGAAGTGTTCTGGCTTCCTTTTCCGGCCCATAATTGTCAAGAAAATCGATAGACTTTTTAATATCTCCATCAAAACGATCCAGCGCATTCGCCGCATAATTGCCAGCAACAGAGTATGTTTTTGTCGTGTTCGCCTCGTAGATTTCACCGCCTATATTCCATCGCGCCGCAACGTATGCCCGCCCAACGACTTCCGTCTGCGCTAGGTAAAAGCCCAACCCATAAACCTGCGCGCCCTCACCCGTCCCGATCTTGTCCAGCCGTGGGCGCCCATGCGGGAAGCCAGGCTCAGGCGGCCAAATGTGAGGCGTGCCGTGAAAAGCCTTGGCGAACAACGGCTGCCCAGCAGAAACGCCCTCGCGAATCTCATCAGTGATCGGCAGAGAATGCTGTGCTTTTCCGTTGATGGTGGCCT
>JAHFPK010000117.1 GCA_023266715.1 Hyphomicrobiales bacterium
GACCTGATTTATATCGGCCCCATGCTGCGTGCCGTGGATGGCCCAATTGCGCCACTTTCCTGCCTTTCCCGCACCGCCTATCGCCGCTGTGCGGACTGCAAGGACGAAACCCATTGCGAACTCCGAATAGCCTTTGCCCAAGCCTATTCGGTCTATCTTGCCGCCCTGGAAAACACCTCGCTTGCCCAAATCATGCGGCAGTCCGATGCCACAGAATTGCCTTTAGGTAATGGTTTATTGGAACCAATAACGGGCTAAGCCGTTGATTCCCTGAATATAATACGATTCGTTCTTTTTAACGGACAAAACTCTTGATTCTATACTAAATCCGTATAGTATTAGGTCATTGAGCTGAACCAAAGGAGATGCCCATGTCACTCAAGATCATTCGCCGCACAGCAATTTCAGGAATTGCCGCCCTCTCTCTGGCGGCCGTCATGTCGGCCGCAGCGCCGGCTCTTGCTGACGCAACCCTGCTGAATGTGTCTTATGACCCCACCCGCGAGCTCTACAAGGCGATCAACGAAGCCTTCGCCGCAGATTGGAAAGCCAGGACCGGCGAGACTGTGACTATCGAGCAATCCCATGGCGGCTCCGGCAAACAAGCTCGCGCCGTAATCGATGGCCTCAATGCCGATGTGGTAACACTGGCCCTTGCCGGCGATATCGACGCAATTGCCAAGAAGTCAAAGTTGCTCCCCGAAGACTGGGCCAAGCGCCTTCCCCACAACAGCACACCCTACAGCTCTACCATCGTCTTCCTCGTCCACAAGGGTAATCCCAAGGGCATCAAGGATTGGGGCGATCTTGCCAAGCAGGATGTTGCCGTCATCACGCCTAACCCAAAAACTTCCGGCGGGGCCCGCTGGAATTATCTCGGCGCCTGGGCTTGGGCTAATAAAACCTATGGCGGCGACGAAGCCAAGACCAAGGCCTATATTACTGACCTCTACAGAAATGTGCCGGTGCTTGATACGGGCGCTCGTGGCTCCACCACTACCTTCGCCCAGCGTGGCATTGGCGATGTTTTGATCTCATGGGAAAGCGATGCTTTCCTGGCTCTTGATGAATTCGGCGCCGACAAGTTTGAAATTATCGTGCCTTCAATTTCAATCAATGCCGAAACACCTGTAGCTCTCGTTGATGAGAATGCCAAAGCGAAGGGCAATGAGAAAGTGGCGCAGGCCTATCTCGAATTCCTCTATACGCCCGCGGCACAGAAGATTGCGGCCCACGAACATTACCGTCCGTCAGACCCATCCTCTGCCGACCCAGCAGATATCGCCAAATTCCCCAAACTTGAATTGGTGAATATTGACGAAGCCTTCGGTGGCTGGGCCAAGGCCCAGGAAACCCACTTTGCTGACGGCGGAATATTCGATCTGCTCTACAAGCCCAGCAACTAAACGAAAATGACGCTTCTCATCCCGCGCCTGCGTGAACCAAGTGTCATCCCCGGTTTCGGGTTGGCGCTTGGCTTCACCGTCGCAGCGCTCAGCCTCATCGTCTTAATCCCGCTTTCGGCCCTTGTATTGCGTGCCGCCAGCATCGGTCCCGTTGGGTTCTGGGCCATTGCCTCAGACCCACGTGTTCTTGCAGCCCTTCGCTTGTCATTTGGTTCTGCTCTTATTGCAGCGGCCATTAATACAATGTTTGGGCTGTTGTTGAGCTGGATTCTTGTGCGCTATCGTTTCCCCGGTCGCCGTTTCATCGATGCTGCGGTGGATCTGCCCTTTGCATTGCCAACTGCGGTGGCCGGCATCGCCATGGCCGCAGTCTACGCACCCAATGGCTGGATCGGTGCCATTGCGGATCAACTTGGCTTCAAGATCGCCTTCACGCCTTTGGGCATAGTTCTTGCCCTCGTTTTTACCGGCCTGCCATTTGTCGTGCGCACGGTGCAACCCGTTCTCGAAGAAGTTGAGAGGGAAATTGAAGAAGTGTCCGCCTTGCTTGGCGCAAGTCGCCTGCGCACCGTTTTCAAAGTGGTGCTGCCGCAAGTCTATCCAGCACTCCTGACCGGAGCTACGCTAGCCTTTGCGCGTGGCATTGGTGAATATGGTTCGGTCATCTTCATTGCTGGCAACATCCCAATGGTTTCTGAAATCGCCCCACTCCTCATTGTCATCAAGCTCGAGGAATTCGACTATCAGGGAGCCACCGTCATCGCTCTGTTGATGTTGATAATCTCCTTTGTACTTTTGATGCTCATCAACCTGTTCCAGACCTGGAGCCGCAGGAGGCTTGGTCATGTCTGACATTGAAATCTCCGAATTACTCCACACGCGGGACGTCGCAAGTGAAGGGCGAAGTGCGCAAATTGCTCTCATCGGCCTTGCCGTAGTTTTCCTCGTGGGGTTCCTGTTTCTGCCGCTCATCGTGGTTATTGTCGAAGGTTTTCGCAACGGGCCAGTGGAATTTCTGCAAGCCCTCGCCGATCCCGATGCCTGGGCCGCGGTAAAACTCACACTGCTCGTGGCGGCTATCGCCGTACCCTTCAATACGGTCTTCGGCGTTGCCGCAGCCTGGGCCATTGCCAAGTTCAGTTTCCATGGCAAGAACCTGCTTCTCACTTTGATTGATCTGCCCTTCTCGGTCTCGCCCGTTATTTCAGGCCTTGTCTATGTCCTGCTCTTCGGCGCGCAGAGTTGGCTGGGACCGTGGCTCAAAGCCAATCATATTGAAATCATTTTCGCCGTACCGGGAATTGTACTGGCCACTGTGTTTGTAACCTTTCCATTCGTCGCCCGGGAATTGATTCCACTGATGCAGTCCCAGGGCACAAGCGAGGAAGAGGCGTCACTCACGCTCGGCGCTTCCGGCCTGTACACCTTCTTCAACGTGACATTGCCCAACATCAAATGGGCTCTGCTCTATGGCGTCCTGCTGTGCAACGCTCGCGCCATGGGCGAATTCGGCGCCGTATCGGTTGTCTCTGGCCATATCCGCGGCCTCACCAATACCATGCCGCTGCACATTGAAATTCTTTACAATGAATACAACTTCGCAGCAGCCTTCGCCGTGGCGACACTGCTTGCAGGGCTTGCCCTCTTAACCCTTATCCTTAAATCCGCCCTTGAATGGCGCTACGCTGGTTCATTGGCCGTGGCACAAAAACCTTAGACCCGCAGGAGCAAATCTATGTTCGTCACCGTAAGTGTGAAAAATCTCGAAAAGAATTTCCGTCGCTTTCCCGTTCTGCTAGATGTCTCGCTGAATGTCGAAGGCGGAGAGCTGTTGGCTCTGCTCGGCCCTTCAGGTTCCGGCAAAACCACGCTACTGCGTGCCATCGCAGGCCTTGAAGAGATTGACGCAGGCGAGGTCTTCTTCGACGATATGAACGCCAATCAATTGACCTTGCGCGAGCGCCGCATCGGCTTCGTCTTCCAGCAATATGCCCTGTTCAAGCATATGACCGTGATGGACAATATTGCCTTCGGATTACGGGCGAGACCAAGAGCCTCGCGCCCTGCCAAGGCTGCAATCCGGACCCGCGTGCTGGAGCTTCTCAGCCTGGTGCAGCTTGATGGTCTTGAAGCCCGCTTTCCCGCTCAGCTCTCCGGCGGCCAGCGCCAGCGTGTAGCCCTTGCCCGCGCCCTCGCCATTGAACCCCGCGTGCTGCTCCTTGATGAACCTTTCGGCGCACTTGACGCAAAAGTGCGCAAGGACCTGCGCCGCTGGCTGCGCGAACTGCATGACCGCACCGGCCACACCACACTATTCGTGACCCATGATCAGGAAGAAGCCTTCGAATTGGCCGACCGCGTCGCCATTCTGAACAAGGGGAAGATTGAGCAAACCGGAACACCCAGCCAGATTGTCAATCACCCTGCGACAGATTTTGTTGCCGAGTTTGTCGATGGAATCGATCTCAAGCGCATTAATACGGAAGCAAGCAGTCCGGCAGTTCAACTGACCCGTAACCTGAAGATTGTCAGCTGACCGTTGCCCTTAGAGCGCCGCTTGCCCCGTTTCGCCGGTGCGGATGCGCACCGCTTCTTCCAGATTCAGGATAAAGATTTTTCCATCGCCGATCTGTCCCGTCAGCCCGGACGAGCGGATGGTTTCTATGATCTCATCGACTCTTGACGCTTCCACTGCCAATTCGATCTTCACCTTGGATACAAAGCTGACCTTGTATTCAGCCCCGCGATAGGTCTCCGTATGACCGCTCTGACGGCCATGTCCCTTCACCTCCGTTGCCGTTATGCTTTGAACGCCGATCTTGCCCAGAGCTTCGCGCACATCTTCAAGTTTGAACGGCTGAATCACGGCTACGAGATACTTCATGTCCCACCCCTGCAACTTCTGAAAGGTGATGCGATACAAGAACCGTGCCAGTCCTTTAAATTGCGCAACTCATTGAAATAATGAAATAATAAAAATAGAAGCGAATATCCGCGCGCGATCCCATGATGAAAATTTAATCAAATACTCAAAGTAGCAAAATTATTGCTCATCAATGCACCTGCGCCAAACAAGCTCTGGCGCGAAAGCAAAAGTCTAACTAACCTTCATTTCAGACCGCTATGTCTTGGTTGGTCATAACTTGGCCTGGAAGGGGATGAGCCGAGGCTCATGAGACTGCGATCTGCATTAATGGCCATTCTTTTTGGCATGACTTTCGTGGCCTTGCTGACAGCACTGCGCTGGGCCGATTTTGCCGTCTTCCGAACGGCTCGTGATTTCGCCTTCGACCAGTCCCAGCGCCTGGCACCGCGCACCTATGAACCGGTACCGGTCCGCATTATTGATATCGACGAACGCTCGCTCAGAGACCAAGGCCAGTGGCCTTGGCCACGCACGCTGGTAGCCAAGCTGGCGTCCCGGCTTAACGAGCTTGGCGCCGCCGTGGTGGCTTTCGATGTGCTCTTTGCCGAACCTGACCGCTTGTCACCGAAGAATGTCATGGCCCAGCAAGAAGGCTTCGATCCTGACATCCTTGCGAAACTGCCGGACAACGATGCAGCCTTTGCCGCACAGATCGCTCTTCAGCCAGTTGTTCTCGGATTTGCCGCAACCCGGGATTCCCAGGCCATGCCCAAGGTCAAGGCAGGTTTTGCTTTCACGGGCGAGAGTCCGTTCCTCGCACCACCACGCCTTACCGGGGCCACACTTCCCCTGCCAGCACTGGAAGAGGCGGCTGCAGGCATTGGCGACATCAGCATGAACCCCGCCGCCGACTCTACCGTTGTGCGCACTATTCCGCTGTTTCTCTCCGACGGAAAACAATTCTATCCATCACTTACCATGGAAGCCCTGCGCGTTGCCCAGGGTGCATCCACTTACATCATCGCCAATGCCCCGGAACGGGAGGGATCGATAAGCGCGGTTCGGGTCGGCGACTTCGAAGTGCCGACGACGGCCGCGGGCGAGTTGCAGATATACACAAGTCCCGAGCGCTCCGACCGCTATGTCTCTGCCAGCGATGTGCTGTCGGGCCAGGATGCCGATCTGCGATCCCTCATCGAGGGCCATATCGTGTTGGTAGGCACCTCGGCAGCGGGTCTCCTTGACATTCGCGCCACCACGCTTGGCCAGAATGTGCCGGGAGTCTCGCTCCATGCCCAGGCCATTGAGCAGATTCTGACGAAACGTTTCCTCAACCGGCCCGACTGGGCGGACGGGCTTGAAATCATCAGCGTCGCAATGCTCGGTATTGTCGTTGTCCTGCTGACTGCACTTGTCTCGCCATGGGTCGCGGTCACCACCGGTACGGCAGTTTCCTTCGCGGCCCTATTGGCGTCATGGAATGCTTTCCGTGGCCATGGATTGCTTCTCGATCCGACTTTTCCGGTCGCCACAGCGCTTCTGACACAGTTCGCGGTCATGGGTTTCCGCTTTCTCACAACCGATCAGGAGCGGCGCCATATTCGCAAGGCCTTCAGCCAACACGTTTCTCCTGCCGTGCTTGCCCGTGCCGAAAATCAGCCGGAAGCAATGCTCCTTGGCGGTGTGGACCGGGAAATTACGATGCTGTTCATGGATGTCCGTGACTTCACGACAATCAGTGAGGGCCTTTCGCCGACAGCGCTGGTAAGCTTCCTCAACAAGCTGCTCGGCGGCCTGAGCCGCCATGTCATGGCTACCGAAGGCACGCTCGACAAATTCATCGGCGATTCAATCATGGCCTTCTGGAATGCCCCGGTGGATGTCGCCGGGCATCCCGCCAAGGCAGCCCATTGCGCGCTTGCCATGCGCGCCACACTACGCGAATTGAATGATCAGGATGCCTTCGGTCTCGGCCGGCCAATTTCCATTGGCATTGGAATCAACACGGGTATTGCCTGCGTTGGCAACATGGGAGCCGAGAGCCGGTTTAACTATTCAGCGGTTGGCGATGCGGTGAACACGGCGGCCAGGATCGAATCGACCTCAAAGGAGGCCGCTTTTGATATTCTTGTGTCCGCATCAGTTGCAGAAGAGCTGCAGGATTTTGCCCTGCTGGACGCTGGATCCTACGCCTTAAAGGGAAAATCGGAACAAGCAAGGCTGTTCCTGCTTCTGGGCGACGGGAAATTGGCCCAAACACCTGAATTTCAATACCTGCGCGAGGCCCATGCAAAATATCTTGCGGCCCTGCCTGGCGTGCCAGACGGGCAAGCTAAAATACTTCGGGCCGAGGCAATCAAGGCAGCAAATGCTGTCATGCCCGAACTGGAAAGGTTCTACACACGGCTGGGGAAGGGCAGTTAACCATAACAAACCCAATCCGCTCCAAGCTGACGGCTAGCCCAGGTGGATTGCCCACTGGACTCGCCCGCAAATCATTGATAACGTTTATTCTGCAACCTCTTGGTTTCTTGGAGTACGGGGACGGATACGCGAAATGAAAACGCTGTTGAGATTGCTTGTGGCCATGGCCACTCTTGTTGTTGTAAGCGGGCCAGCGGTGCCGATCAGCGCACCGGTTGGCAAGGTTCTCAGTGCAGCGCAAACCGTGCGCGCCAGTGGAAATTCCGGAGCGCGGCTTCTCACTAAAAACGCCGATATATTCTTCCTGGACCGCATCAACACCAATGCAACGGGCGTCGGTGAGTTCGAATTCACGGACGGCACCAAGTTGGCCGTCGGCCCCAACGCGAGCCTGGTCGTTGACCAGTTCATCTTCAAGAACAAATCCACCTACCAGAAACTTGGCCTGTCGGCGGCAAAAGGCACATTCCGCTGGATAAGCGGGCACAGCCCCTCCTCAGCCTATCAGATACGGACGCCGTTGGGCACAATGGGCATTCGCGGAACGGCTTTCGATGTAACCATCCGCAATGGACGTGTCTATGTCGCGCTCATCAATGGCAGCGCCCAGTTCTGCAATGGATCGTCATGCCGGACGCTGAAGCGGTCCTGCGACTATATCGTAGCGGATGGCCGGAAGATCTCTGAACCGGCACGGGTATCGACCGCCTCTACAAAACACGAGACAGCAGCCCAGATATTTCCCTATCTCGCCAATCCACAACGGCTCTCATCCAAGTTTCGCGTAGGCGGCGGTAATTGCCTAGGAAAGGTCGTCACTATTGACACGAGAAATGTGATCCAGCCGGCCGCCGAGGCTGCTGTACCAGACCCAACGCCGCCTGACTCGCCGCCTGAACCAGAGCATTGTGGCGGTGGCAATTGCGGCAAAGGCAATGGCCATGGAGGAGGCAACGGCACTCACGATGAAGGCGGCGGCAACGGCCCCTAAGCCATCCCCACAACGACTGCGGCGAGCGCTAGATAGGTAAGGTGGTGCAGGAACTGGTCCGTCGAGAGCGCCCACCAGAACTCCCGCATGGCGACAGTCCAGCCGCGGCTCTTGACGATATTCTCCTTGGTGAAATCAATATGGTAATGAACCACCATGTCGATGGCGGCAAGGGCAAAAACCATCTTCCAGCTGAGCCCAAACCACGCCAAGGCGGCAAGACTGCCCAGCCCGTGAATGCCGGCATGCAGCAGCCCCAGATGGTTGCCGTAAATCGACTTGCCGTCGACCATCGCTTTGGTTTGCAGCGGGCCATCGCAGATAAAATGCTTGATTTGGAGCAACAGGATCAGAACCAGAACGGCATTGTTTGTCATCATGACACCATGGTTAGGCAAACTTGTTGACGAGATCAATACATCTGAATGCACTAG
>JAHFPK010000422.1 GCA_023266715.1 Hyphomicrobiales bacterium
ACCCTCCGCTTTCCGGCGAAGGCAAATCGCTTCGCCGGAAAGAAATGTCGTGACGTCAAAACAGTGTGGCTTAGAGCATGTCCCGCCAAAGTGTGAAGCGGTTTGGCGGCAAGGACATGCTCCAACATATTGATCTGGCGCGAGTCCTTTTCGGCGGGATAGTTTCGTCCCGCCGGGACGCGCGCTAGTTAGCCAGAGCCGCGGATACTGCCGCTGCTGCATCGCCGCCGTCAAAGGCGGTGACCCCCTCAAGCCAGGGCTTTACTGTGTCTGGATTGGCCTTGAGCCAGGCAAGCGCCGTTGCCTTCGGATCAGCGCCATCACTGAGCACCGGCTTCATCATGGCACCTTCCATTCCGAGATTGAACTTGAGATTGCTGAGAAGCTTCCCGGCATTCGGGCATTCGCTGGAATAGCCCGCTCGCACGTTGGTAAGGACCGTGGCAGCACCAAAACCGGAATCGCCCATGCCGTCGAGATAGGCGATTTTCATCTCGCCCATGACCGGATGCGGCGTCCAGCCCAGGAAGATGATCCATTCATTGTTTTTCATTGCCTTCTCGGCCTGTGTCAGCATGCCCGCTTCCGAGCTTTCGACCAGTTCAAAGCCTGCGAGGTTGTTCTTGGCATCGGCAATCATCGTGCTGATGATGCGGTTGCCGTCATTGCCCGCTTCGATGCCGTAGATCTTGCCATCAAACTTGTCCTTGTTGGCGCCGAGATCGGCAAGGCTTTTCACGCCGGCATCGGCGACATATTGCGGAACAACGAGGCCGTAGCCTGCGCCTTCCAGATTGGTGCCTATCGTCTCAACCGACTTGTCGTCCATGTAAGGCTTGATGTCGGCGGTCATGCTCGGCATCCAGTTGCCAAGGAACGCATCGATATCCTTGTTCTTCAAAGAGGCATAGGTCACCGGAACCGAGAGGGTTTTTACATCCGGCGTATAGCCCAGCGCTTCGAGCACGACCTGAGTAGCGCCCGTCGTCACCTGGATGTCGGTCCAGCCTACGTCAGCGAAGCGCACCGTCTTGCAGCTTTCGGCATCGCCAGCCGAAGCCGAAGCCGCCATGGCAAACAGGCTCACGCCCAGGGCGGCTGCTCCCAAAAACTTGGTTAATACTGATTTCATTTACGTTCTCCCTTGTGTATCCGCCGTTTTGCAAAGTGAATAAGTGCGGTCGATGGCTTTAGACTAGCGCCGATTACCCGGAACTCGTCAAGATTACAATTTCGCCGCCATGGCTCAAAAACGACATTTGATGCACTTATCGCCGTCGTTTCTTTATGCCATAAGGTTTCGTCCTGAAAATGAGGGGGAAAAATCATGAAGCCAGTGAAATGGGGCGTAATCTCAACCGCCAATATCGGCATGGAAAAAGTCCTTCCCGGCATGCTGAAAAGTGCCGATATCGAGATCGTGGCGATATCGTCGCGGAAGCTCAAATCGGCGCAAGCCGCCGCCGCCAAGCTTGGCATCCCCAAGGCCTATGGTTCCTATGAGGCGATGCTGGCGGATCCTGAAATCGAAGCGGTCTATAATCCCCTTCCCAATCATTTGCATGTGCCATTGACCCTTGCCGCAGCCAAGGCCGGCAAGCATGTGCTCTGTGAAAAGCCCGTTGCCATGTCAGCCAAGGAAGCAGCCAAGCTCCGCAAAATTCCAAAGGGTATTTATGTGGCGGAAGCCTTCATGGTGCGCCACAGCCTGCAATGGCTGGAAGCCAGGGCGCGCGTCAGGAAGGGCGAAATTGGCGATCTCCGCGCCATGCAGGTCTACTTCACTTACTTCAATCGCGATCCCAAGAATGTCCGCAACATGGCCGATATCGGCGGTGGCGGTCTTTATGACATTGGTTGCTATCCCATCACAACATCGCGCTTCATGTTTGGTACAGAGCCCAAGCGCGTCATTGCCACCTTTGACTGGGATCCAAAATTCAAGACCGACAGGATGGCCGGCGGCCTCGCCGATTTTGGTGATGGCCGCCACCTGACCTTTTTGGTCTCAACCCAGCTCGCTCCCTGGCAGCGCGCCCAGATCGGCGGCACCAAGGGCCGCATCGAAATTGAAATTCCTTTCAACGCCCCGCCCGACAAGCCCAACCGCTATTTCATCCAGGGCATGCAGATGAACGAAGGCCAATGGATTGAACTGCCCGTGTCCGATCAATACCAGCTGCAGGCGGAAGCTTTTGGCCGGGTCATTCGAAAAGAAGAGAAGGCGGTCTGGGGTGTTGAAGACGCCATCCAGAACATGAAAATAATCGACGCCTTCTTCCGCTCAGAAAAAAGCGGCAGGTGGGAAAAGCCATAACACCTCATCATCCTTAT
>JAHFPK010000423.1 GCA_023266715.1 Hyphomicrobiales bacterium
GCAAATCAACATTGCTGAAGATAGCCGCTGGCCTCGTTGAGCCCGACGGCGGTGAGCGCTGGCTGCAGCCGGGAACCACTGTGAGATATCTTCCGCAGGAGCCTGACTTTGGAAACTTTGCGACAGTCCTGGACTATGTGGAAGCAGGCCTTGGGCCTACGGACAATCCGTACCGCTGCAAACATTATCTTAATGAGCTGGGCCTCAGCGGCGATGAGAATCCCGCAACCCTTTCAGGCGGTGAAATGCGCCGGGCAGCACTGGCTCGAACCCTTGCACCGGACCCGGACATTCTGCTTCTTGATGAGCCGACGAACCATTTGGACCTGCCAGCCATCGAGTGGCTGGAAAATGAATTGAAGTCGTCGCGCTCTGCTCTCGTTCTGATCAGCCATGACCGGCGTTTTCTGGAGGCGCTTTCGAACCGCACGGTGTGGCTGGACCGCGGCCAGTCAAAAAGAATGGATCGCGGCTTTTCGGCATTCGAGGCATGGCGCGATCAGGTTCTGGAGCAAGAGGAAATCGAGCAACAAAAACTTTCGCAGCGCATTGCCGCGGAAGAGCACTGGATGCGCTATGGCGTGACCGCAAGACGCAAACGCAATGTGCGGCGGGTTGATTTGCTCTCCAAGCTTCGCAGGGAGCGGCGCGAATATGTGGGCAAGGTGGGGAATGTGCGGCTTACGGCTTCTACAGGTGATGCCTCGGGGCGACTGGTTGCGGAAGCCAAGAAAATATCCAAGTCATTTGACGAGCGCGTGCTTGTATCAAATCTCGATCTCCTGATGCTCAGGGGTGACAGGCTTGGAATCGTGGGGCCGAATGGCGCCGGCAAAACGACACTCATCAAAATGCTCACGGGTGCCCTGCCCCCTGATACGGGCGCAGTCCGGCTTGGCACAAATCTGCAATTAGTGGCTTTGGATCAAAGTCGCCAGAGTCTTAATCCCAATGCCCTGCTTGCCGATGTGATCACGGGCGGGCGCGGCCAGTCAGTGACCATCAATGGTGAAACCCGCCATGTCGTCAGCTACATGAAGGATTTCCTGTTCAAGCCGGAACAGGCGCGAACACCGGTTTCGGTGCTTTCCGGCGGTGAACGGGCGCGGCTTATTCTGGCGCGCGAGTTGGCCAAGCCATCCAATTTTCTGGTTCTTGATGAGCCAACCAATGATCTTGATCTCGAAACGCTTGACCTCCTGCAGGAGATGCTTGGCGACTATGAGGGAACAATTTTGCTGGTGAGCCACGACCGCGATTTTCTGGACCGGGTGGCCACCTCCATTTTGATGTTTGAAGGCGAGGGAAAATGGACGGAATATGCGGGCGGTTATTCGGACATGGTAGCGCAACGCGGCGCGGGCGTGAACGCGCGAGAGGTAAAGGCTGTCGAGAGCGTGCGTATCGTTACTTCCCCGCCGCAGCCTAAAATATCGAGCAGGCGAAAACTTTCATTCAAAGACAAACATGCCCTTGAAACGCTACCTGGCAAGATCGCCTCCCTGCATGATGAAATTGCCGTCATGGAGAAGAAGCTGGCCGATCCCGAGCTTTTTGCGCGCGACCCAAAAACTTTTGAGAAGATCATGACGCGCCATGAAAAGGCTAAAGCGGAAATTTCAGAAGCTGAGCACAGGTGGCTTGAGCTTGAAATGATGCGGGAAGAACTGGAGACGAATTAGATTTACCAGCCACCACCGCCGCCACCGCCACCGCCGCCGCCGGATGATCCGCCGCCGCCGGAAAAACCGCCAGAACTTGAACCGGGTGCCACCGAAGCAGAAGCCGCACTGGAAGCAAGACCGGATCCTAAACTATCGGTGAAGCCTCCCATGCGGCCGGTATTCCAGCTACTGCCGGAATACCAAACCGGGGCCGTGGCTCCTGCCAAGGCGGCAGCGGCCAGCACCGCAGTGAACTTTGCATTCCACTCATTCTCGCAGTCCAATGCCAAGGCATAGGGCAAGTAGCGTTCAAACAATTCCGGCGTCTTCTCCGGGGGGTTCAATATTTTCAGCCGTTGTTCCTCGGCGGTTTTCATATACATGCGAAAACCTTCAAGCTGATCCAGAACCTTGCGACCGGAAACAGTTGGCGCGCGCAACAGATAATAGAAAACGATGTTCATAACGCCAAGGCCAACTGCGGTGCCAACCAGCAAGATGATACCTGGCGACAGGGCTTCGCTGAACATTGCAAAAACCGGGACTGCCACACCGGCAATGCCAAAGGGAATCAGAAACAGCAGGGGTGCGGCGGAACCTATTTTTTTAAAGACTCCGCGGCTGCTCATGACGCCTCTTAGGGAGTTCCAGGCAACAATGAGGAT
>JAHFPK010000003.1 GCA_023266715.1 Hyphomicrobiales bacterium
ATTGCAAACATCAGCGCAATGTTTCGCGGCGTAGCGGCAAACGCTTCGCGTAAAATTGGCGCCAGGTAACTCACGACGGCGAACTGTCCCGACATGCTGAGAAGTGTCACCGCCATGATACACAGCAACATGGGATTCTTGAAAACCGCGACCCAGGATGAAAATTGCAATGGTTGAACGCGCAAGCCCCGGCTGAGAGACACCGTTACCCAGACACAAGACACAACCGAGAGAGCGGCCATGGCAAGGAACGTGGCGCGCCAGCCAAACTCGGAACCCATTATGCTTCCCAGCGGGATGCCCACGACCGAAGCCAGTGACCAGCCAATGAAGATGAAAGCTATGGCCTCGGACCGCCTTTCCGGCGGCACCATGAGCCCCACAGTTGCCGCAGCCTGGGGCGTAAACAGGGCAGCTGAAACCATGGTTAGGGTGCGAATGAAGAGCAGGGACCAAAATTCTGGCGCAACGGCTGCCAGACCATGGCCAACCGCGTAAAGTGCCGCCGTTGCAGCTAACAACATGCGGCGATCAAAGCGGCTGGTAAGACCCGCCAGCACCGGCGCGCCGATACCCACAACCAACCCGCCAGCAAACAGCAGCAGCCCTGCTGTGGTCGGCGGTACCTGGAGATCCGCCGCCAAAACGTTCAAAAGCCCGGCCGGCAGCAAAACACCGGTGCCGACAACAAAATTGCCAAACAGCAGGGACCACAGCGCCATGGGTTGGGCAGTCCGGTCGGAAATGGCTGTCATGGGGCCTCCTATCACAAACCAAAAAAAGAAAGCAGCCCGCTCCGGACCTGTCCAACGCCCATTAAGCATGGGCCTTTGCTATTATGTTGCACCTGCGAAATGCGCTTGCTCTAAAGCATTACGCGTTATAGGCTTAGCGGCTGAATTCAAGCGAGTTACGAGCGGACATGAAGATCAAGAAAGTCGGCATCATTGGTGCTGGGCAAATGGGCAGTGGCATTGCGCATGTCTGCGCCCTCGCCGGATTTGATGTGGGTGTTAACGATGTCAGCAAGGACCGCATCGATGCGGGCCTCGCCACCATCAACGGAAATCTCGGGCGGCAGCTGAAATCGGGCAAAATCACCGAAGCTGACCGGGCCGCTGCCTTGAAGCGCATTACCCCTGTCATGAGTTTCGAAGGTTTTGCGGATTACGATCTCGTCATCGAATCGGCAATCGAAGACGAGCAGATCAAGCGCAAGATTTTCCAGGCCCTCTGTCCCCACTTGAAACCAGACACGATTGTGGCCTCCAACACCTCTTCAATCTCCATCACGCGCCTTGCATCGGTAACCGGCAGGCCCGAAAAATTCATGGGCATCCACTTCATGAATCCCGTACCGTTGATGGAACTCGTGGAACTTATCCGCGGCATCGCCACGGAAGAGGCGACCTTTGCCACCGTGAAAGAATTTACCCTTGCTCTTCACAAGACCATTGCCGTTGCCGAAGATTTCCCGGCCTTTATCGTGAACCGCATCCTGCTCCCCATGATCAACGAAGCGATCTATACGCTTTATGAAGGCGTGGGCGGTGTGGAAGCCATTGACACCGCCATGAAACTGGGCGCCCATCACCCCATGGGGCCACTGGAGCTTGCCGACTTCATCGGCCTTGATACCTGTCTTTCCGTAATGCAGGTGCTTTATGAAGGCTTGGCCGATTCAAAATATCGCCCATGCCCGCTTCTGGTGAAATATGTAGAAGCCGGATGGCTGGGACGCAAAGCCAATCGCGGCTTCTATGACTATCGCGGCGAAAAGCCGGTTCCCACCCGTTAAATTTTCAGGGTTTTAGGCGCAACATTCCGCCACGCCGTCTGCAAGGCGCTTCTGAGGGTTGTTTCGTCCGCCTTGGCAAGAATAACTTTGGTCCAGCCCTTGCGCCCCCAGCCGCCTTGGAGAACTTGAAAAATCTCCGGTTCGGCGTCTGCCATCATGGACTGCTGTTCGGGCAACAGCTTGATCACCCCCGTCGCATCATCCTTCAAAGACGCGAAGATCTTGTTGCGGACCCGGAAATCAGCTTTGTCAAAATGGGATTTTTCTTCCGCACCGGAAAGAGCGAGAGCGAGGCGGCGGAGATCTTCTTTGGTCATGGCGTTTCCGCGATTGCGGCGTTTATCAGGGTGATGGCTTCCGCACTATTCCATTCAGCTGGCCCCAGCAAGCGCCCAATCTCACGACCCTTGCGGTCAATGAGAAGGGTCACTGGCAATCCCAACGCCTGCAAATCATCAAGGGATTTGGTCGTATCATCCACATAAAGACCAAGGTAGACCGCCCCGGTATCCTTCAAGAAAGCCGAGGAAGCCTCTATCCCCTTGCGGTCAACGCTCAGGGCCACAACTTCAAAATCCTTGGAACCAAGTTGCTTCTGCACATCGTTCAAAGTGGGCATTTCCTTGCGGCAGGGTGCGCACCATGTGGCCCAAAGGTTGAGCAGAACCACGCGGCCCTGCCATTTGCTCAGCTTTACTTCTGTACCCAATGAATCCTTGAAAGCAAGATCAGGCACCAGCGGGCGGTCGGCTTTGACCAGAAAAGCGGCCATCGGGCCCACGGCAAAGTCCCTGAACCCACCCCCCTTGCTTACAACCTCGACCTTGCGTGGGGTCTCACCGGAAAGGTAAACGCCAATCCCGCCGGCAATGAAAGCAAGCAGGGCGACATAGATAAGAGAATTTCGATTTCGCTTCGGGTCATTCATGGCTAAAAGGCTTACACGTTCGCATTAAGGATTTTCAATGACCAATAAAATGTGGGGTGGCAGGTTCAAATCCGGGCCTGACGCCATCATGCTGGAGATCAATGCTTCCATCGGCTTCGACAAGCGCTTGTATGCCCAGGATATTGCAGGCTCGAAAGCCCATGCCGCAATGCTGGCCCAGCAAGGCATCATCTCAAAGTCCGACGCCCGCGAAATTACCCGGGGCCTGGACCAGGTACAAGCCGAGATCGATCAGGGCAAGTTCACGTTTTCGACAGCGCTCGAGGACATTCACATGAATGTCGAGCAGCGCCTGAAGGATATTATTGGCGAACCGGCCGGAAGGCTCCATACGGCGCGCTCGCGCAACGACCAGATTGCCACTGATTTCCGCCTCTACATCCGGGACACGGTTGATCATCTCGATGGACAGCTCAAAGACCTGCAATTGGCGCTCGCCGAAAAGGCCCTGGCCCATGCCAAAACCATCATGCCGGGCTTCACCCATTTGCAGGTGGCCCAGCCCATCACCTTTGGACACCATTGCCTCGCCTATGTAGAAATGCTGGCGCGCGACCGTTCACGGCTTGCAGACGCCAGAGCGCGCATGAATGAAAGTCCCTTGGGGGCCGCGGCACTGGCTGGAACTTCATTTCCCATCGACCGCACCCTAACGGCCAAAGCCCTGGGGTTTGACCGGCCCATGCGCAATTCACTGGATGCCGTGGCCGACCGTGATTTTGTCCTCGAGCTTCTTTCGGCGACAGCAATCTGCGCAACCCATCTCTCGCGTCTTGCCGAAGAGATTGTCTTGTGGTCGACCACGCAATTCCGCTTCGTGAAACTCTCCGACAAGTTCACCACGGGCTCCTCCATCATGCCGCAGAAACGAAATGCCGACGCGGCGGAACTGGTGCGGGCAAAACCCGGAAGAATTTTGGGGGCGCTCACGTCACTGCTTGTCGTCATGAAGGGCCTGCCGCTCACCTATTCAAAGGACATGCAGGAAGACAAGGAACCGGCCTTTGATGCCATCGACAATCTGTCGCTGGCCCTCGCGGCAACCGCAGGCATGGTGCGCGACATGACGCCTAACGCGGACGTGATGCGTGAAGCCGCCGCCAGCGGATTTTCCACCGCGACGGACTTGGCCGACTGGCTTGTCCGTACACTGAAGATGCCGTTCCGCGAAGCCCATCACGTGGCAGGTTCATTGGTAGCTCTGGCGGAGAAACAAGGTTGCGATTTGCCAGACCTGAAATTGGCCGATATGCAAAAAGTTGAACCGCAGATTACAAAGGACGTTTACAAGGTGCTAACCGTTGAATCCTCTGTGGCCTCGCGCACAAGTTTTGGCGGCACCGCACCCTCAAATGTTGCGCGCGAAGCCAAGCGCTGGCTGAAATTGTTGAAGTAAGGAATATTCCATGAAACTCATCATCACCCTGCTCCTGCTCATTGGCATCACCACTTCGCTTAACGCCTGCGGTCGTCGTGGCGATCCGGAAGCACCCAAATTGCAGCAGGCCCAATAATTCATGCATCACTTCTCCTATCGTGAAGGGACGCTCCATGCCGAGGATGTTGACCTCAACATCATCGCCGAGGAAATTGGCACGCCCTTTTATTGCTATTCCACAGCCACTTTGGAGCGCCATTACCGCGTGATGACCGATGCGTTCAAAGGAAGCGAACACTTCATCTGTTATGCCATGAAAGCCAATTCCAATCAGGCCGTGATCAAAACCATGGCCGATTTGGGAGCAGGCATGGATGTGGTCTCTGAAGGCGAATTGCGAAGAGCACTCGCCGCAGGCGTTCCCGGCCGCAAGATTGTCTTTTCAGGCGTTGGCAAAACTGCCCGTGAAATGGCCCTTGCTTTGAAGGAGGGGGTTTCCTGCTTCAATGTGGAATCGGAGTCGGAGCTGGAATTGTTATCGCTTGTGGCCCAACGCACCGGCCAGCGCGCCACCATTTCAATCCGCGTCAATCCGGACGTCGATGCCAAAACTCATGCTAAAATAACAACGGGCAAAGCCGACAATAAATTCGGCATTTCCTTTAATCGCGCCTCGGAGGTTTATGCCCGCGCCGCTGCACTGCCGGGTCTCGATATCGCTGGCATAGACATGCACATCGGCAGTCAGATCACCGACATTGAACCCTTCGAACAGGCCTTCCGGCTGATGGCCGAACTTGCCACCAGACTGCGTTCCGAAGGTCACAACATTCGCCATCTCGATTTGGGCGGAGGCCTTGGCGTGCCCTATCGCGGCACCAATGATGTGCCGCCCCACCCCGATGAATATGCGGCCATGGTTCGCCGCACGCTTGGCCATCTCGGACTGAAATATGTGCTCGAACCCGGCCGCATGATTGCCGGCAATGCCGGAATTCTGGTGTCCCGTGTGATCTATATGAAAGAAAACGACGGGAATTATTTCATCATTCAGGATGGCGCGATGAATGACCTCATCAGACCAACGCTCTATGACGCCTACCATGACATCCTTCCGGTGAAGGAGGCTGCGGACAATACGCAAGTCTTTATCGCCGACGTGGTAGGCCCCGTATGCGAGAGCGGTGACTACCTGGCGAAGGCCAGGCGCTTGCCTAAGCCCGAACCGGGTGATCTTCTGGCCACCATGACTGCCGGCGCCTATGGCGCTGTTCAATCGGGAACGTACAACACAAGACCACTCGTTGCCGAAGTCCTCGTGAAGGGTGACAAGTGGTCACTGGTCAGGCCGCGCCAAACCTATGAAGACCTTATTGGCCTAGACCGGCTGGCGCTTTGGCAGGCCAAGAACTGAAGTAACTGCTCTTAACATTGTGATCGAAATCACTGGGCATAATTTCGCCGATCTGTGTTAATATCAGTGACAGCATGGCTGAACTCACATTGGCAAGAATCGAGCGGAATATAGCGGGCGCGCGTCTGGCCCTTGCCTGGGAGTGCCTGTGGGATGCTCTGTGCTGGCCCTTCATATTAATCATGGTATTGGCAGCAACGGCGCTGTCCGGCCTGTTGCCCCTGCTCCCCGATGCCTTGCGCTATGGAATTTTGGCTGTCTTGGTTGTTGCCATTGCCTGGTCATTCCGTTCAGTTTGGAAAATCAATTGGCCCAGTACCTATGCCGCCATGCGCCGGATTGAAGCCCAGTCCAATCTTTTTAATCGGCCCCTGTCGACAGGCAATGACACGCTTGCCGGAGACCGCCTTGACGAAAGAAGCCTGGCCCTTTGGGAAGAGCATAAACGCCGCCAATGGGCGAAGCTCGCCGACTTGAAGGTCGGAACACCTCAGTCAAGGTGGCGTGACCTTGATTCCCGGTCCTTAAGGGTGCCCGCCAGCATTGCCTTGATCGCTACTCTTTTTCTGGCCGAGGGTGACGGCGTCTCAAATTTCAAAACCGCTTTTCAGGTGGGTCCGGTTATCGCTCAAAAATCATTAAGTCTTGATGCCTGGTTGAAACCTCCAGCCTATACCGGAAAACCGCCCCTGCTGCTCACCAGCCCCGCGCAGATTGAGAAACTGAAAACTGACCCTGACATTCTCGTCGCTGAAAATAGCGGTCTTGTGCTTCGCGTCGACGGGGCCAGGAATCCGCGCCTTGCCTTCTTTGACTTGTCAAAAACAGCGACTGAATTAAAAAATCAAGCCGCAACAACCAAATTCGCAAATGGCCTGTTCGAAGCAGAAGCCAAACTCAATATCCCCGCTCTCATCAAGGTTCTTGACGGTGGAAATGAACTGGCGGCCTGGCACGTCTCGCTCATTCCCGACAAACCGCCGAGCATCACCATTATGGGAGAGCCGAAAGCGGAAAGTCTTGGCTCACTCACGGTGAAATGGAAAGCTGCCGATGATTACGGCGTATCCGCTGTCACTTCGCAAATCGATTTGTCCGACGCCCAGGAAGATGGCGTTGGCTTCACCAGCAATGGCGTGTTTCTATTTGATCCACCAAAATTTCCGGTGAGCCTGCACAAATCCGCACCAAAGGAAGAGCAGGGTTCCTCCAGTGCCGATCTCACGGCCCATCCATGGGCTGGCCTCATGGTAGATTTGACTCTCGAAGCCACTGACGCCGCAAAGCAAAGTACGAAAAGTGAAGTGAAATCCTTCAAGCTTCCGGAACGGTTTTTCACCAAACCCCTGGCCCAGGCCCTAATCGAACAGCGCAAAACCCTGATCATGGATCCCGATGAAGCGGAAACTGTAGGAAAATTGCTGGCAGCTCTCCTGATTTATCCCGACGGCCTGATTGAAAACAGCGGAACCCATGTCGCAATCGCAACGATAATCTCGCGCATACAAAACTTGCGCGACCACAGCGACGTGGAGGAAGCCATCGATCTTTTGTGGCAAGCGGCCTTGAGCATTGAGGAAGGTGACCTCTCCGATGCCCGCGCTGAACTTGAGGCGGCCCGCAAGGCACTCGAAAGAGCCTTGGCTGAAGGCGCATCGCCAGAACGTTTGCAAGAATTGATGAAGAACCTGCGTGGCGCCATGGACCGCTACATGCAGTCCATGAAAAAAGAGGCCGAAAAGCGCCAGGCGCAGGGTCAAAACAACAAGAACCGGCGCTCGCCAAACAGCAAGACCATTACCCAGCAGGACTTGCAGGAGATGCTGGATACGATCGAGAAATTGACTCAAAACGGTGCCAACGAGGCAGCCCAGGAACTGCTCGCGCAACTCGACGAAATCCTGAAAAATCTTGAACCCGGCATGGCCGAACAGGGTTCTTCTGGTGATTCTGCAACGACTGAAATGCTCAACGAACTTTCAGAGCTCATGCGCCGCCAGCAGAATCTGATGGACCAGACCCAGCGCATGCAGCCAGGAGATAATGGTGAACCGCTTGATCAGGAGGGTGATGATCCCGGCAACCGCAGTGGCGACAAAGGATCCAATGGACTCGCCGGGGAGCAAGGTAACCTTGCCCGACGGCTTGAGCAATTCATGAGGCAATTGGGCCAGAACGGCCTGCAATCGCCCCCATCCCTCGGTGAGGCAGGCAGGCAGATGGGCGAAGCGGAACAATCGCTCCAGCAACAGGAACGTGAACAGGCCCTGGGCCAACAGGGTAAAGCCCTGAGCGAACTGCGCCAGGGTGCCCAGGAGATGGCCCGCCAAATTCAGCAGCAGGGCCAATCCGGCCGCGACAACACCGGCAGGGATGGCGAGGCCAGGGGCGAAACCCATGACCCCCTGGGTCGGCCAATGCCCAGTAGCGGTGACAATTACGGGCCCAAGGAAAACATGTTGCCGTCAGAGCTCGCCATTCGCCGTGCCCGGGAAATTCTGGAAATTCTGCGCTCGCGCGCCAACACGCCTGACCTTCCGCGCATTGACAAGGATTATATTGAGCGCCTGCTGCGCGGTCTCTATTGAGCCACAGTTACGACATGGCCCACAAAGGGCAGCTCGCGAAACTGGTGGGCCATATCCATGCCGTAGCCCACCACAAATTTGTCCGGGCACACAAAGCCGCAGAAATCTGCCTTGATATTGGCCGCAAGATGCCCCGGTTTTTCCAGGAGGACAGTGGTCATCACGCTTGAAGCGCCGCGCGCCATCAACAAATCCTTGGCAAAGGCAAGCGTGCGGCCCGATTCCAGAATATCATCGACCAGCATGACATCCCGGTTCACAATCGGCGATTCGATGTCACGCAACACTTCAACTTGCCCTGATGATGTCGTTGCCGCCCGGTAGCTCGCCAAAATCATGAAATCGACTTCCGGCGAAAGCCCCGCATGATGCATGGCACGTATCAGGTCCGCGGCAAAAATGAAGCTGCCCTTCAGCACCGGAATAACCAGCAGGTTCTTTGGTTTTCGTGCCGCAATTTCCTGGGCAAGAACGCTGATCCGTTTGGCAATTTCAGCTTCTGAGAAGAGGACTGAAATGTGGTGGCCGTCGATGGTAATGTTGCTCATGGACTAGGGTTTGAGCCGATTTCATCCCTATGTGCAAAGCGAATTTGCAGATTTTTCGCAGTTTCCGGAGGAGACGCAACCCGGGTTACAAAACTGGTGGATTCGCCCGCCCGCAAAGGCCGGGCCCCCGTATCCAGTGTCCAGTTGTAAACTTCCAGGTTCTGCCCGTCCTTCAGGCCAAAGCGAAGCCATGGTATTTTCTGGGTGCTGTCAGAAATATTGCTGATCTCCCCTTTGATGGTGAGCACGCGTACGCCATCAACAACGGCATGTTGCTGCTCAACCCGGCGCACTTCGAGCCCGTAAATATTGATGCTGTAGCCCACGGCGTCATAGGCGCGCACCGTAACCGGCGCCAGGCCGACAACAATTTCAGGAAATGCGGCGGCGGCGGCCATCGGGGCAAGCACACAAGCGCCCAATATGGCCCAACCCCGCAGGCGGCTAAGTCTTTGCCGCCTTTTCACGGCAAAGGCTTCCCGCGCCCGGCGCGAAGCCTCGACCAGCCGTTTCACTTCACTGTCCGGCTCAAATCCATGTTCAATGACGGCAGGCATTTTACGTGGAGAAATATCGACGATTTCGATGGCCCGGCTTTCAATCCAGCTATGCCCGCAGGCAGCGCAGCTGATGGCCATGCCATCGCCGGAAAGGCGTTGCTCGGGAAAATTGTAATGCGTAGAACAGGAAGGACAAGAAATTATCATTTTAAAATCATATCATCCGTTGATTCGCCCGGGCCCACCGCTTAAAGCCCCAGCACCCTTGAATTGTTAACAACCATCGGGGTTAATGGGGCGTTAAGGCCGGGTGTGGTGTGACAGCTATTTCGACATGGAGTTCGATTTCGTGGTTCGTCTAGACAGCGTGGGCCTGCGTTACGGTGATGGGCCTGAAATTTTGAGGGATATCAGTTTCCACCTGAGGCCCGGGTCCCTGTGCTTTCTCACCGGGCCATCGGGAGCGGGCAAGACGTCCCTTCTCCGCCTGTTGTTTCTGGCCCTCAAGCCGACCCGCGGGCTCATCAATATTTTCGACAAGGATGTTTCCCAGGTGAACCGCTGGGAGTTGCCGCTTCTGCGCCGCCGCATCGGCGTGGTGTTTCAGGAATTCCGCCTTCTCGACCACCTCACCACTTTTGACAATGTGGCTTTGCCTTTGCGTGTCATGGGGCAGCGCGAAGACAGTTACCGGGCTGATGTCATGGACCTGTTGAATTGGGTGGGACTTTCCGATCAGGCCCAGGCCTATCCTCCCGTATTGTCAGGCGGTGAAAAGCAGCGCGCGGCAATCGCCCGTGCCGTCATTTCCAAACCGGAACTTCTGCTCGCCGATGAGCCCACGGGAAACGTGGACCCCGTGCTCGCAAAAAGATTGCTTCATCTCTTCATGGAACTGAACCGCCTGGGCACCACGGTGTTTCTGGCAACCCATGACCTCAAACTCGTCTCGCAAGGCAAAGGCGCTGTGCTTCATTTGGAAAAAGGAATATTGAAAGCCGCATGACGCGCCAGAAAAAATTCCGCGCAGGACCCATTATCCCCCCGGAAGCTGCCCCCCTGAAAGCCTTGACCGTTACCATGGCCGTGATGTGCTATCTCGCCTGCCTGGCGATCGGCGCATTGATCCTGATTGACCGTGCGGTTGAAAGCTGGACCAGCGGGCTGTCGCGCGAAGTCACCGTGCAGGTGCGGCTCATGCAGGACGCCGACATTGAAAAGGAACTGTCAAAAGCAAAGATCCTGCTTGAGACGACGGTGGGTGTTGTCAACGTTGCGGTTCTTGAGCGCGATGCCGGGGCAAAATTATTGGAGCCCTGGCTTGGCACAAGCAATCTCGATGATTTGCCGATCCCACGCCTCATCCGGGTAACCGTCAATGAAGCAGCGCCACCTGATTTTGTAGCGTTGGAAAAACAGCTTAAAAAATCGGTCAAGGGCGCAAGCCTTGATACCCACAGGAGGTGGGAAGCTGAACTCACCCGCATGGCCAGGGCCCTGTCTACTCTCTCCTATGCCATCCTTGTCCTCATTTGCATTTCGGCAATTGCCATGGTGATATTTGCCACGCGCACGGTACTTGATGCCAATCGCCAGGTGGTGGACGTGCTCCATCTCGTCGGCGCCAAGGACAGCTATATCGCCCGTCAGATTGACAGCCGCTTCTTGAAAACCGGCTTTATGGCTGGACTGTTGGGCGTAGGCCTTGGCGTTGCAACTTTTTTTCTCCTCGGCCTTTCAGGAACGATTGGCGCTGATGGCGTTGCTGATGCCAGCCGCGGACTATTGTTTGCGCCTCCAGAAATTGCCGTGTGGAGTTATGGCATTCTCCTAAGCGTGCCCATCATCGCGACAGTAATTTGCCTGGTCACCTCGCGCATGGCACTCATTCGCATGTTGAGAAGCGTATTGTGATTGTCCTGCGTTCGCTCATTTTCAACATTGCCTTCTATGTGAACCTCACGCTCTTCCTTGTATTGGGTTCCGAGTTTTATTTAACTCCGCGTAAATGGTCGGTTCGTGCACTCCAGGCTTGGGCACGCTCTTCCCTGTGGTTGTTGCGGGTGATTTGCGGAACCCACATTGAGGTGCGGGGACTTAAAAATATTCCGCGTGGCGCTGTTCTGGTGGCGGGCAAGCATCAATCCCTGTGGGAAACCTTCGCCATTCTTCCTTATCTCGACGACCCCTGCATGGTCTTGAAAAGGGAACTATCGTGGATCCCGTTTTTTGGCTGGTTCATTTTCAAATTTCGCATGATCCGGTTGGAACGCGGGGCGGGCCCGGCGGCCCTGCGCAAGCTTTTGGCAAGGGGAGTTGAGGAACTGGCGGCGGGCAGACAGATCGTCATCATGCCGGAAGGAACCAGGCGGGCCCCCGATGCCCCGCCATCCTACAAGCCCGGTGCCGCAGCCCTCTACGGCACGCTTGGCTGCGCCTGCCTGCCCTTTGCTTTGAACTCGGGCCTGTTCTGGCCCCGCCGAAAGTTCCTGCGCTTTCCCGGCACCGTCATTTTGGAGTTTCTGCCGCTCATTCCGGCAGGCCTTCCGCGCAAGGATTTTCAGGAACGGCTGCAAAATGACATCGAAACGGCCACGGCAAGGCTGGTAGCCGAGGGTCGCGAGGCGGTACGAATCAAGAACAAATTCTCGACTTTGACCTGACTTTGCGATATCATCGCGTCAGGAGTGGCCTGGTTCATGATGGATCAAAGCGTAGGTATTCTCGATCCCATCTCGCAAGAGATTTGGGACATGAAATATCGGTTCAAGGAGGCCGATGGCGCAATCCATGACCAGACCATTGAAGATACCTGGTGGCGGGTGGCCCGTGCCGTGGCCGCCGCCGAAGAACCATCCCTTCGGGAAACCTGGGCCGCTTCGTTTTATGAGGCTCTCTCGGATTTCCGGTTTTTGCCCGCCGGGCGAATTGTGGCGGGTGCCGGCACGAAGCGCAGCGTCACCCTGTTCAACTGCTTTGTCATGGGCGCCATTGATGATTCCATGGTGGGCATATTTGCTGGCCTGAAGGAGGCAGCCCTCACCCTGCAACAGGGCGGCGGAATCGGCCATGATTTTTCAACCCTCAGGCCCAAAGGAGCCCCGGTCAAAGGTGTGGGTGCCGATGCTTCCGGACCCTTAAGTTTCATGGATGTGTGGGACGCCATGTGCCGCACCATCATGTCGGCAGGCGCCAGGCGCGGCGCCATGATGGGAACCATGCGCTGCGACCATCCAGATATAGAGGCTTTCATTGCGGCCAAGCGCGACCCCCTGCGCTTGCGCAATTTCAATTTGTCGGTGCTGGTGACGGACGCCTTCATGGCGGCGGTGAAGGCCGATGGACCCTGGACCCTGCGCTTTGCCGGTCAAGATTACCGCACTGTCTCCGCGCGCGGCTTGTGGGACCAGATCATGCAGTCAACCTATGACTACGCCGAACCCGGTGTCATTTTCATTGACCGCATCAACGCACAAAACAATCTCGGTTATTGCGAAGAGATTCACTGCACCAACCCCTGCGGTGAACAACCCTTGCCCAACTATGGCGCCTGTCTTCTGGGTTCGATCAATCTCACGCGTTTTGTAAAATATCCTTTTGAAGCCAATGCGAGCATCGATGAAGCGGCCTTGAGCAAGACAGTGGGTGTTGCCGTTCGCTTTTTGGATGATGTTGTCGAAATTTCAAATTATCCCCTCGAAGAGCAGGCGCAGGAAGCCCGCGCCAAGCGTCGTATTGGTTTGGGTGTTACCGGTCTCGCCGATGCCCTGGCCATGTGTGGCTTGCGCTATGGTTCAGGCCCTGCCGCAGAAGCCGCGAGCGCCTGGACAAAAATCGTGGAAGGTGCCGCTTATAAAATGAGTTCGAGGCTTGCCGCCGAAAAGGGTTCCTTTCCCCTCTTTGATGCGGAAGCCTATTTGAAAGGCGGCCACGCCGGCATACTTTCCAAAACCATTCGACAGGACATAAAATCGTCCGGTCTGCGCAATGGCCTGCTCACCTCGATTGCACCTACGGGGACCATTTCGCTTTTCGCCGGAAATGTTTCGAGCGGCATCGAACCCATTTTCAGTGTGAGTTATGAGCGTAAGGTAAGGCTCGCTGACAACAGCCGCATGACGCTGCGCGTGGATGACTATGCGGCACGGCTGTGGTGGCACCTCAAGGGCGCCGATACACCGCTGCCTCCCGCTTTTGTAACCGCCGATGATCTTACCCCCCATGAGCATCTGGTCATGCAGGCTGCCGTGCAAAAGCACATCGACAGTTCCATATCGAAAACCATCAACGTGCCTGAGGACTGCAACTTCGAAACCTTCAAGGATGTCTATAGCGAGGCCTATGACCTGGGGTTGAAGGGTTGCACGACGTTCCGCCCCAACGAAGTGACGGGGTCAGTGCTTTCGACTGCCTCAGTGAGCGAAGACAAGGACGTTACCGTCATGGAACGCCACCCCGCACTGAGCGGCATCACCTACAAATTGAAATGGCCTGAATCCAACCATGCCATCTACATCACCATGAATGACATCATGAAGGACGGCAAACGCCGGCCTTTCGAAATATTCATTAATTCAAAAAACATGGAACATTTTGCCTGGACCGTGGCCCTGACCCGGATGATTTCAGCGGTCTTCCGGCGAGGCGGCGACGTTTCTTTTGTCGTTGAGGAATTGAAGGCGGTTTTCGATCCCCGCGGCGGGCAGTGGATGGAGGGCCATTACGTGCCGAGCCTGCTCGCAGCCATAGGCGAAATCATTGAAAAGCACATGATTGAAATTGGCTTTTTGGAACCCCGGCAGAAGGCTGATTTTTCCCTGACGGCAACCACCAAAAGGGCCTCCTGCCCGCACTGCGGTGAACTCGCCCTGGTTTTCCAGGAAGGCTGCGCCACCTGCCTCTCCTGTGGTTTTTCAAAATGCAGCTAATTAGGGCTTGCATTTCATTTCAGCTTGTTCTACATTTGTTCTCATGCAGATACAAGGTTCCCCTCTCTCGATAGATTTCCCCGCCCACTTCGGTGACAACGAGCGTTTCTGGTACTGGCGTGGGGTTTCTGGCAAGAAATACATTCATTCCATTTACGCGGCCGATGCCTGCCCGCCGCTTCCCGGCGCCATCTATGTAGCCGTACGGCGTATTGGCCATTTGCGAACCGCCGTTGCGGTTGGCAGGTTTTCCCCCTTCTGGGATGGCACATTTTCTGAATTCGCCGATATGACTGCCGATGAGATTCATGTTCATCTTCTGGCGCGCGATAATTCCGCGGCGGACGCTGTCCTGGGCGACCTCAAGGCGGCGTTCGGCGAAGCCAGTCAGGCTTTAAGTCTGGCCGCCTAGAAGTTTCAACTCGACGCCGAGGGCTTCAAGCGTTTTGTCGTGGATATTCATCTGCCGCAGATGTTCAACTGTGTTGGTGACATAATCCCGGCAATGGCCCATTTTGCCCTCGCCCTGCAAAACATGCTTCAGAAGGCTTTTATGCGATAGCTTTCCGGCGTATTGGGCATGGGCCCGGTCAACCACATAGGTCACCACCTCGATTTTCTTCTGGCTTTCCAAGATTTCTACTCCCCTGGTCATTTCCAGATAGACCATGCTGACCTGCTCGCGCTCGCGCAAATACGCAAGCGTCGCCTCCCATTTTGCTGGTTCGATTTGGAAAGCAACCCCCACACACGAGCCACCGCGATCAAGGCCGAGCACAAGGCCGGGAAGTTCCTCCGTGCCACGGTGATGGAATGAATAGACACAAAGGCTGCGATGATAGCCCCTGATGCGCGCATGAGCTTGCGACACAAACTCAAAGCCCGGCCTCCACATTAGGGAACCGTAGCCAAATATCCACCGCTGCTGCATGCTTGTCCCGCTTCAATCCAACCCCAGAGAATCACCAAATCATATGGCCTCTTCGACAAAACGCCCATGGCACATGTTTTACCCTCTCCTGGGCGTGCTCCTTCTCTGCGCCATCTGGTGCGCTTACTGGTATATTGCATTCCTGAGCGCCAAAGAACTTGTTCAGGCAAAGCGCCCGGAGTTTGCAGGCAAAGGTTTGCACCTCGGCTGCGCCCGGGAAAGTTGGGGCGGCTTTCCCTTTCGCTTTGAATTTCAATGCAAGGCGGCTTTACTGCAATTCACTCAAGGCAACGAATCCATCAGCTTCCAATCGATGAAATTATTGGCCGTTGCCCAAGTCTACAATCCTTTTCATATCCTTCTTCTCATCGATGGCCCAAGCTCGGTTAACGGAGTTAAACTCACCCATGGGCGTGCCCTTGTTTCAATAGCCGCCAGCCGCAATGGCGATTGGGACATGAGTTCAGAAGCAGCAGGGGTTAATGCCAGCGGTTTGTTTTCAACCGACCAATTAAAACTGTTCGCCAGAAAGACAAACGGCAGATTGGATCTCGCGGCCAATGCCGAAACACTCATTGTTCCCATTCCCGATCATTCGATCACGTCCATTTCTCATGCCGAAATTGTCGCCCAGACCGGCGCATCTCTCCTCGCCCAGCCATTTCACGGCCCCACCGTGGAACAACCTCTCGAAATCAAATCACTTAAAATTTCACAAGGCCCCGTTGATTTCGCAGCTCAGGGCAAAATTTTTCTCAATCCCCAACACCGCCTGGCAGGCAGGATGTCCAGCCAGACCAATGATATCGACTGGCTTATGCCGATCATTGCGCCCATCTTTTCTTTGAATGAACAGGACAGCGTATCGATAAAAAACCTGCTCAACCTGACCGGCAGGGATCCCGCAACCAACACCACAAAGGCAGACTTCAACGCAAATGAGGGCGTACTCTATTGGGGACCCCTCAAACTCGTTGACCTTATCCCGCTTTATTAGCGGTGCTTGGGATCGCGTCCGAAATCCGGGGCCGCGGTTTCCTGGCCTGCCGCGATAATATTCCGGCGTACCTCCCGTGCGCGGGTAAACAAATTGAACAACGTCTCGCCATCGCCCCAGCGAATGGCCCGCTGCAATGCCGACAGGTCCTCCGAAAACCGCCCCAGCATTTCCAGGACAGCTTCGCGATTGTTCAAAAACACATCGCGCCACATCGTGGGATCGGACGCCGCAATGCGGGTGAAATCGCGAAAGCCGCCGGCGGAATACTTGATTACTTCTGAATCGGTCACTTCCTCAAGATCAGCCGCGGTTGCCACGGTGTTGTAGGCAATGAGATGCGGTAAATGGCTGGTGATCGCCAGAACGAGATCGTGATGCTCGGGCGTCATCAATTCCACTTCGGAGCCGCAGGCGTGCCAGAATTTTTCAAGCCGTGTGACGGCAGCAAGATCGCTGGTGGGCAGCGGTGTCAGAATGCACCAACGCTTCACGAACAGGTCGGCAAAGCCGGAAGCAGGCCCCGACTGTTCCGTGCCGGCGATGGGGTGGCCGGGAATAAAATGAACGCCCTGCGGAACATGAGGCAGAACATCGCGCACAACGGCGGCCTTGACCGATCCCACATCCGTTAGAATGGCGTCCGGCTTCAATGCAGCGCTAATTCCCTTGGCAATCTCGCCGCAGGCTCCAACGGGGACACACATAATGACGAGATCAGCATCCTTGACTGCAACCGCCGCCGTATCATGTATGCTGTCAACCAAACCCAGCTGCACTGCCGCTTTCCGGGTTTCAGCACTCTTTGCATAGCCCGCAATATGGCTCGCAATTTTTTCCCGCCTGATAACGTGCGCCAATGACGATCCAATGAGGCCGATCCCGATAAGTGCCACGCGCCCGAATTGCTGGTTCATTTCAGGAAATCCGACAGGGCTGAAATCACCGCCCGGTTGGCTTCTTCATCGCCAACTGTCATGCGGAGGCAAGTGGGCAGTCCGTAGGCCTCCATGCGCCGCAGGATGATGCCGTGGTCAATAAGATAGGCATCGGCCCGTGCTGCCGTTTTTTCACCTTTCGATGCAAAATGAATCAGGATAAAATTTCCCACACTTGGCGTCACGCGCAAGCCGAGCGCTTCTATTTGTTTGGTCAGCAGGCCCAGCCACTTCTCATTGTGAGCGACGGCGGTTTCCACAAATTTCTGGTCCCCAATGGCCGCAACACCCGCAGCCAAAGCAGCGTCACTTACGTTGAACGGGCCCCGGATGCGATTGAGCACATCGGCGACATGGGCAGGGCAATAGGCCCAGCCCAAGCGAAGCCCCGCCAGCCCATAGATTTTTGAGAAGGTGCGCGTCATCACCACATTGTCGGAAGTTGCCACGAGTTCGAGGCCTGACTCATAATCATTGCGCCTGACATATTCCGCATAGGCAGCATCAAGCACCAGCAAAGTGGTCTTAGGCAAACCCTCATGCAGCCGCTTCACCTCATTGAAGGGCAAATAAGTTCCCGTCGGATTGTTGGGATTGGCGAGAAAGACCATCTTCGTCCGTGGGCTCACGCATTTCAGCATTTCGTCAACGCTTGCCGTGTGATTCACTTCCGGAGCTACGACGGCTTTGGCACCATTGGATGCTATCGCAATGGGGTAAACCAGAAAGCCATATTGTGAATAAATTGCCTCATCTCCGGGCCCCAAATAACCATGCGCCAGGAGCTGCAACAGCTCGTCCGACCCCGCGCCACAAACAATGAAGGCTGCATTCAGGCCGTAGCGCGCAGCAATTGCCTCACGCAAAGCCGTGGCGGAACCATCGGGATAAAGCGCCAGTGAACTGCCTTTTGAAACATAGGCCGCCAAGGCTTGTTTTGATGCCCCAAATGGCGATTCATTTGATGAAAGCTTATAGATCTTCGCGCCCTTGGCGGCGCTTTTGCCGGGCACATAGGGTGAAATATCAAGGATTCCCGCTTTGGGAAGCGGGTGAATGACGTCCTGTTTCAAACTCATGATTTGATCTCAAACGGCGAGGGATAGCGCCCGGCAACTTTCAGTCCCAGCTGGGCGTTTGAGCGGTTGAGGCCTACAAGCGGACTTTCATGATCTGACAGAAAACCTGGCAAACACGATACCCGTCGCGCGCCCTGCTTGATCTGCCAAAGCGGCGCAGGTGAAAAATCCCGAGGCAATTTTCCATCGCTGACAATGAGCGTTTCATCATCTCCTGTAGGCTCCGGCGGCGAATGCCCGAAGACCAGAAGTTTCGGAACGATGTCATCGCGCAGGAACGGCAGGCACGCAACGACCCTTGCCTGACCAGCCTTGCCCTGAACGAATGCATCCACCCAGGGAGATTCCGTTTCGACAATGCAGATATCGCCGGGGCTTGCATTGACCTGCATCAGGGCCTGCGCCTCGTCGCGGTATTCCTCTACGGGAAATGTGCCGAAATGGTCTCGGATGCGAAGTCGTAATCCCATCGAAGTGCTGAGCTTCTTGCTGATGTGAATGGAAATCTGCGCCTGATTTTGCATCGACACCGAAAAAATCGATCGCCAAAGACGCACCATAAGTTCCGCTGGCACAAGGCTGTCGGTCCGTGACAGGAGACGGCGCAAGATGGTGGCTTCCCGCGCAGGCCTGAAGGCCGAACTGCCAAGGGCGCCATTTTTTGACTTGATCGCCCGCACATGTCCCGTGGCCGCAAAGCGCCGCTCCAGCAGATTCAAGAGGCCGTCATCAATGGCATCCATTTCGCGGCGAATGTCTTCAAGCTCAATGTCTGAAACAGCTGGTTCACTCATGTTCTTCAATCTCTATCGTACTCCGGCAGCCCTACTGGCGCCGCTCCAACAGGATTGGACCTTCATACTGGTAGCCGTCACAAAAGCAAAGACTTCCCGTTATTTCCGCTCAAAGCGGACGGGAGAGGGCAACAGGACCGGCCTGAACCGCGGCATCAGGCGCCTGACCCGTTTTCCCGATGAAAAAGCATAAACCTGCTTCACCGCCTCAACGATAATGACCCCTGAAAATCGGGACGTAACCCAGTCCCCCACCCGTTCAATGGCGCTGGCGCCCGAAAGAACGAACCCCCTGGTTATTGGCGGCATTTGCAGTGCGTGGCTCCAGGAAACCGCTGAAAACTGCGCCTCCTTGAGCAGACCACTCAGCTGGGTGCGGGAAAATGGCTGGCCATAGCCAAAGGGCGAGGAATCAAAAGCCGCCCACAGGCCCCTGCGGTTAGGCACCACCAAAATCAGCCGGGCCTGCGGAGCCATGACCCGCCAGACCTCCTGCAGCATCTCGATAGGGCTGTCGGTCAATTCCAGCCCATGAATCACAAGAGCCAGATCCACCGTGCTTTCAAGCAGCGGCAGGTCAAACTCGTCGATCAGAGCCGATTTTACCTGACCCTCCAATGGCCAATGAATAACTCCCTGGCGCGCCATCATGAATGCAATGCTGCGCCCGGTCTCGGACGGCAGATCATCAAGATAAGGAGTCGCAAATCCCATGCCCATCACACAGGCGTCACCCAGCGAGCCCAGCTGTGGTTTCAGCTTCGCGGAGATCAGGCGGCGAGTAGCATTTCCCAAAGGACTCGCGTAGAATTCACGTAGTTCAACAACATCCATGATGGCAACTTTTATCGTTTAACGCGCGATCGGTCATCAACGAAGAAAAACAGGGTTAGCAAATCATATGTCCCATCTCGACATGCGCCAGTTCATGTGCCGCTCCGACAATTACGGCGTCATTGTCCATGATTCCAAAACCGGGGCCACCGCCTCTATCGACGCCCCCGACGCGGAAGCGGTGGAGAGGGAACTAAGGAAATTTGGCCGGCAACTCACCCATATTTTTACCACTCACCATCATGAAGATCATGTGGCGGGAAACCTCCGGCTCAAGGAGCTTTTCGGCTGCAAGATCATTGGGCCAAAGAACGAAGCGGAAAAAATTCCAGGCATCGATATACGCGTGGCCGGTGGCGATAAATTCAGTTGGGCCGACCGTGACGTGAATATCTTTGATTGTCCTGGCCACACAAGAGGCCACATCGCATTTCACATTCCGTCGGAATATTCGCTGTTCGTAGGCGATACCATATTTGCCATGGGGTGTGGCCGGGTCAACGAAGGCAGCATGGAAGAGATGTGGAATTCCGTTAACCAGTTCCGCACACTTTCTCCCGTCAATTATATTTATTGCGGCCATGAATATACGGAAGCCAATTGCCGCTTTGCGCTTTCTATTGAGCCGGCAAACCGCGCCCTGCAACAGCGCGCTAACGTCGTTTCGGCCCAGCGCGCGCGCGGCGAAATGACTTGCCCGACCAACATTGCCGATGAACTGAAGACCAACCCTTTCATGCGCTGCGACAGCCCCGAGATCAGAAAATTTCTGAAGCTCGAGACGGCAACTGACGCTGAAGTGTTTGCCGAACTCAGAACCCGCAAGAATAACTTCAAGTGAAGAGAAGAACATGAAGCTCGGCGACTTCAAGGCCCTGACGTTCGACTGCTATGGGACGTTGATCGATTGGGAAAGCGGCATGGTCGAAGCGCTCAAGCCGCTGACCTCGCGGATGAAGAAGCCGCTTCCACGCAACAACATTCTGGAAGCCCACGCGCGCCATGAATCCTCGCAGCAACTATACACGCCGGCCATGAAATACAGCGAGCTGCTTGCCGTGGTTTACAAGCGCCTCGCCGAAGAGTGGGGTCTTGCCGCGCCCCATGACGAGTGCCAGGCCTATGGCAACTCAATTAAGGACTGGCCTGCCTTTCCAGATTCCGTCGAGGCCCTGGCCTTTCTCAAGAAACACTACAAGCTCGTTATCCTGTCGAACGTTGATAACGCCAGCTTCGCCCATAGCAACCAGCGCCTGCAGGTCGCGTTCGATGCGATCTATACGGCGCAGGATATTGGCTCCTACAAGCCGAGCGATCGCAATTTCGATTACATGATTGCCAAGCTGCAAGGCCTTGGTGTGGCAAAGTCTGAAATTCTTCACACCGCCGAAAGCCTGTTTCACGACCATGCCCCGGCCAACAAGCACGGACTGGCCTCCTGCTGGATATATCGGCGCCATGATCAAAAGGGTTTTGGCGCGACGATAAATCCAGGTGTTGTGCCCAAGCACAATTTTCGCTTCAACAGCATGGCCGATTTGGTCGCAGCATATCGGAAGGAAGCCGGCGGGTAATTCTTAACACCTCAATTCGTGGCTCGCGATCAAGCCGGTTTTTCACTAATAACAAGCTCCGTCGTAGTGAGTCTTGAATTGAGAAATTTGCGCCCGAAAACGCTGATCAATACGGCACCCACAATAATGCTGCCCCCGATGAAGGCTGCGCGTCCCGGTTGCTCACCGACAAAAATCCAGGGCCACATCGGGTTGATAACAGCATCCAGCATGGCGATAAGGGTAAGCGTCACGGCAGGAACCGAGCGGGCTCCCCTGATATAGAAAACCAAAGGAATGGCGAGCTGCAGGGTTGCCATGGCCGCCAGCAGAAGAACTTCCCGAAAGCCAACATTGAAGCCGCCGCCCACATGTCCCGCAGTAAACCCTAAAGCTCCCGCAATAAAGAACGATAGAACGCCCCCGAGGCAAATGGCCGGAACCATGTCCACATTGCGGTACCTGCGCAGCGCGAGAGTTTGCCCGGCAAATGCCATGGGAACACAGATGGAGAGAAGCAAGCCCGTCGACCGGCCGGCATCAAGTCCCTCCCACGCGATAACGCCCACGCCAAGAAGCGCCAGCCCCGCTGCAATCCACGCCTCAAACCCAGGCTTCTCGCCCGTCACCCACGGGCTGAGGAGTGCCGCAAACAAGGGCGAGGTGGCGCCAATGACCGAAACCGTAGCCGTGCTGACCATCGTGAGAGAAGACACATAAAGCGTTGATCCCAAGGCAAAGAAAAGGGCTGAGGCGAGCATCGCCACTATTGGTATGTCTGTAAATTTCCGGAGAGCGCCGCGGCCATAGACGGCGATGAGATAAATCATGAGGGCAACGGCCATCCAGTAACCGCGCCAGCAATTGAGTTGCCAGCCGTCGAGTCCCGGCATGATACGAACAAAGACGCCCGACAGACTCCACCCTAGGGTGGCTAAAAACACAAAGAATACGCCCGATCCGTAACTTGGTGCAGATGTCCCCAATATTGCCCTCGCCGCCGTTCAACTCCAGCCAACATTAAAATACGCGCACGGAATAAAAACTTCGACTCGCAGAATCAAGCGCGCAACTTCAGATTGTCGGCATCATAAGGGCTTTCCGCGATAACGCTAGCCTTGAACATTTTATCGAGGATTTTGATCTCCAGCTCCGTATCCAGAGTTGCAAACTCCGGCTTGACCATACCAAGCGCCAGGGACTTGTTCACCCGCCAGCCAAAGCCGCCATTGGTGGCACGGCCCACTAGTTTGTCCTTGGCGTAAATCGGTTCAGAGCCCCGCGTGTCCGAGTCCGCATCGGTCACGCCATGAACTTCCATCGTGACAAAATTCCAGTTCAGGCCCTTTTCGCGGCCCGCAACCAGCGCATCACGGCCAATGAATTGGCCCTTGTTGGGGTGCACGAAACGGTCAAGACCCGACTCGAAAGCCGAATACTCGATGGAAAGTTCGCGCGGAACCAGACGATAACTCTTTTCAATGGAAAGCGACGACATGGCCTTGATGCCATAGGGCTTGATCCCAAATTCGTGGCCTGCTTCCATAAGCAAGTCAAACAAAGCAACCTGCTGCTCGATTGGATGATGGAACTCAAAGCCCAATTCGCCGACAAAGTTTACACGCAATGCGTGGCAGCTTGTGTGACCCACCGAAATTGATTTTCCCGAAAGCCACGGGAAGGCCTCGTTGGAGAGATCGGTTGTTGTCAGCTTCTGCAAAACTTTTCTTGCATTGGGACCCGCCAACACGAGAACGCCAAATCGCGTTGTGATTGGATTAAGTTTCACCGAACCATCCTTCGGCAATAATTTGTAGAGCGTGTCATGGTCATGGCGCTCAAAGGCGCCGGCGGACACGAGATAGAAGCGGCCCGGCGCCCATTCATAGACCGTGAATTCAGCCCGAACCCCGCCCAGCTTGGTCAAGAGATGGCACAGTGCGATGCGGCCCATCTTTTTGGGAATGCGGTTGGCCAGAATTGAATCCAGCCATTCCCTAGCACCCGGGCCCGACACTTCCATCTTGGCAAAGGCCGACATGTCTTGGAGGGCGACATTCTCCATCACATTGCGGCATTCTTCACCCACGAAGCGGAATGCGTTGGAGCGGCGGAACGACCATTTCTCAACAATGCGCCCATCATCGGTAGGTGCCGCGTGATTGTGGTTGAGCAGCACATCCGGCCGGTTCAAATCCTTTTTTGAAAGCGCATAGCCCTTTGGTGCAAACCAGCCCGGCCGCTCCCAGCCATAGACAGAACCAAACACCGCGCCCAAATCCCTCATCCGGTCATAGCACGGCGTACGCTTCAAGGGACGTGCGGCGGCGCGCTCTTCTTCCGGATAATGCATGGTGAAGACATTGGCATAGGCTTCTTCATTCTTCTCCTTGAGATAGCCCTTCGAGGCATAGGGGCCGAAGCGTCGGGGATCGACACCCATCATGTCAATGGTGGGTTCACCATCCACAATCCACTCCGCCAATTGCCAGCCCGCACCACCAGCCGCCGTCACGCCAAAGGAATGGCCTTCATTCAGCCAGAAATTTTTCCGGTCCCAGGCCGGGCCGATGATTGGCGAGCCATCCGGCGTATAGGCAATAGCGCCATTGTAGACTTTCTTGATGCCCAATTCGCCAAAGGCGGGGACCCGCGCAATAGCCGTTTCGATATAGGGTTCCAAACGCTCAAGCTCGCCCTGGAACAATTCATACTCGCTCTGTTCCGAAGGACCGTCCATATAACAGCAGGGCGCACCCTTTTCATAAATGCCGAGAACAAAGCCGCCATTCTCTTCGCGCAAATACCAGGATGAATCGGCTTCACGCAAAACCCCCATCTCAGGCAGGCCCTTGGCCTGGCGCTCTCTGATCAGGGGTGATTGCTCGGTGACGATATATTGATGCTCAACCGGAATGACCGGAATATCGAGGCCCACCATGGCGCCCGTCTTGCGCGCGAAATTGCCTGAGCACGAAACAACATGCTCACAGGTAATGTCGCCCTTGTCCGTCTTCACCAGCCATTCGCCTGAAGGCAATTGCTCGATAGCAATCACCGTGGTGTTGCGATAAATCTCTGCGCCCCGGTTGCGGGCACCCTTGGCCAGCGCCTGGGTCAAATCAGCGGGCTGGATATAGCCATCGTCGGGATGCTGTATGGCGCCGATGATTCCATCAATCTCGCACAGCGGCCAGAGTTCCTTCAATTGCTGCGGCGTGAGCTTGTTGACCCTGACACCTATGGTTTCGGCAATGCCGGCATAATACATGAATTCGTCCCAACGGTCCTTGGTGCGTGCCACACGTATGTTGGAAACCTTGCTGAAGCCCACATGCTGGCCCGTTTCCGCTTCAAGCTCGCCGTAGAGCTTGACCGAATATTTGTGAATCTGGCCCACCGAATAGGACAGGTTGAACAGCGGCAGGAGGCCGGCCGCATGCCAGGTGGAACCGGAGGTAAGTTCCTTGCGCTCAACCAGCACAACATCGCTCCAGCCCTTTTTGGCGAGGTGATAGAGCGTTGAAACGCCAACCACGCCGCCACCAACAACAATCACCCGCGCCTGCGTTTTCATGGAAAATCCTTTGGACCTGGAAACTGAATTTTGGTCACATTAGTGAGAGAAATTCAACAGACGTGAAGTGGAGCGACGGGGGCAGGGCGGAATCCGACACTGGGATTAGCCCTTGGCAAGTTCCATGTGGCTGACAATGAAGGAACTGAGCGCCGTCACATCATCCCGATCAAAGACCGGAACCGGTGAACCCGCGATAGCTCCCGTGGCCGCAATGGCCACAATCGTCGGATCGTCGCCAGCAAGCGGCGGATGGTCAAGGCTGAGATTGCGGACTTCGATCTTGTCGTGGGTGTCGCGTTTGTAGCCTTCAACGATGACGAGATCGCAGGGTGCCAGCTTCATAAGGATATCTTCGAGATAGGGCTCCGTTTCGTTTCGCAGCTCGTGAATGAGGGCCCAGCGTCCGCTCGACACAACCGCCACTTCCGTAGCGCCCGCCTTGCGGTGCCTGAAGCTGTCGCGTCCCTCGTGGTCGATATCGAAGGAATGATGGGCATGCTTCACTGTTGAAATGCGAAACCCGCGTTGGGTGAGATCGACCACCAGTTTTTCAACCAGCGTTGTTTTGCCCGCGTTCTTGAATCCGGCAACGCCAATGACTTTTTGTGTCATGCTGCACTCACAATCTGTTCTGCAATCCGCAAATCCTCTGGCGTATTCACATTGAAGAAAGGATCATGGGGCTCAACTGGCCATTCCACCTTTTGCGCCGATACTCGGGCAGCCCAATCCTTGACGCGGAACAAATTATCCTTTGCAATGGCGCGCTCAAGATCATCCAGCAGTTCCATTTTCCATGCCCCGACGATGTAGTGTTCCTGTCCGCCTGAAGAGGCAATCACGGCACCTCCTGAAGGGATTTTTTCCATAAGTCCAACCACAAGGTCAGGAGGCAGGAATGGGGTGTCGGAGGGAACTGTCACCAGCACATCCGCCTTGGCACCCCTCGCAAAAGTAAGAGTGGCATGAAGGCCGGCAAGCGGCGTGGTCAGTCGCGTCAAGACGTCAGGCACAATCTTCAAATCAAATCTCGCAAATCGCCTGAGATCGCCATTGGCGTTGATGACAAGCTGATCAACTTGCGGTTCAAGGTGTTCAATCACGTGGGTGACAACAGATTTTCCATTCAATTCGAGAAAGGCTTTTTCGCGGCCCCCCATGCGATGGGAATGTCCGCCCGCAATGATGGCGCCAATGATTTTCATGAACCCATGTGGGCATAGAGCCGCTGCTGCGGCACCCACAGAACTATTTCATCACCCGCAGTGATAACACCTTCGCGCTCAACCCAGGCTGTCAGGCCGCGCTTATGGATGGCAGAAACCACAAGCCCTGCATTTGGCTCAGGATGGTGTTGTGCAACCACGTCAGCCACTTGGCGGCAGGGGAAATTTTCCATATCAATCACAATGGTCGCACCCGATGAAAACTGCATGCGGGTGGAAGGCGTCAGCATCGTCAGATCAGGAATTCCAGCAGTCACAACATTTGCCCCCAGCCACTCCGCTTTCATTTCAGGAATTCCCATAAGGCTGGCAATTTCGGCAAGCTCTTCCTCGGAAACAATTGTCAGCTGCCTGACATTGCGAATATCCGTATCCCGTGGATACTGCTTGATGGTGCGCACATCCGATTTCCGCGTCAGCCCTCCATGAAAATCGCTCTTGATGCCTGAAAACAGCAGCTCAAGGCGGGTCACTTCCGCTTTTTCCAAGCTCTTCTCACGATCGGCGCTGAGAAGCAGTTTTTTGGCCCGGCCCACGAATGGCGCTTTCGACAAAGGGTGTGGCAAGGGTGGCTCCCATTCCTGTGATTTAGGCCTATACAATAACCATGTCCGACGTTAATTTCGAAGAGCTCATTGACCTTACGGGGCTTCTCTGCCCCTTGCCAGTGTTGAAAGCGCGAAAGCGCCTGGAGTCCATGCAATCCGGCCATGTCCTGAAGGTGCTTGCCACTGACCCCATGTCGGCCATAGACATGTCGCACTTCTGCAATGAGCAGGGCCATGTCCTTCTCAGCAACACCAAAAATGGCGATCTGTTCACCTTCAGGATCAAACGCAAATGACCTATGATTTCGGCAGTTTCAACAATTGGGGTAGCCTTAAAAAAGTGGCTCTGCGCACCCCCGATGTTGCCTTTCACAGCGACGCCCGAATTGATGCCGAATGGGAAAAGCTCAACTATCATTCAAGGCCCGACCTCGCTTCCGCAAAACAGGAATTTACCCAAGTCGAGGCAATCCTCGGCAAGACCGGTGCCGACGTGATCAGGCTGCCCGAAGGCGAAGGCCTAACCCTCGATTCCCTTTACACCCATGACGCCCTGGTCGTCACACCCCGCGGCCTCGTTCGCCCCCATATGGGCAAGCCCGCCCGCCGCCTTGAACCTAGGATCAACGGCGCCCATCTCGAAACTCTGGGATTTCCTGTTATTGGCGAAATTACCGCACCCGGCCTCCTTGAAGGTGGCGATCTCATCTGGATTGACCGTCACACGCTGCTCGCCGGCAACGGCTACCGCACCAATCAGGAGGGCATCCGACAGCTTTCAAAGCTCTCCGGCTCCGATGTGGAAATTCTTGCTTTCGACATGCCCCACTACAAGGGCAAATCCGATGTCTTTCATCTCATGTCCTGCTTCAGCCCGCTTGATGCCGATTTGGCCGTTGTCTATCTGCCTCTCATGGCGGCACGGCTGGTCGAGTTTCTGGAATCGCGCGGCATCACGTTTGTTCATGTGCCCGACGATGAGTTTGAGACGATGGGCTGCAATGTGCTGGCCCTAGGTCCTCGTCACGCCATGATGGTGGAAGGAAATCCCGAAACCGAAAGACGCATGCGCGCCGCCGGCGTGAATGTCGAAGTGATCAAGGGCTATGACATTTGCCGCAAAGGCGAGGGCGGCCCTACCTGCATGACAAGACCATTGGTTAGGGCTTGAGCTGCGAGCGGACTTTTTCTGAAAATCCAACCGTCACTGACCCATCGGCATGTTCAATCAATGGGCGGCGGATGAGCGAAAGATAGCGCAGTGCGAGTGCAATGGCTTTCTTTTCGGTAAGATTTGCTGTGTCTGCCGGTGACAGACCACGCCAGGTATAACCAGCACGATTGATCATTTTCTCCCAGCCGCCCAGCGCGCTGGACCATTTGGAAACCTGCGTGGAATTTAAGGGAGACTCTTTCACATCAGTGAAATGATGACTGATATTATAGTCATCAAACCATGCGATGGCCTTGAGGCAGGTTGAACACTTGTTTAGCCCAAAAACCTTGAGTTTCACGACTCACCTATTGAGAGAAAGCGTCTTGTCGGTAAAGGCCCCGGCCCCACCGGTAAGCTGATCGGTGAAAGCCTTGAACAGGCCTTCGATCATGGCTTTTTCAATGTCTTTCACGATGAACACCATGCGCGTGGTTTCATCTCCATCGGGCCAGTTGGGCAGACGCACCGGGGGATGGAAAACATGTTGCACCCCATGCAACACGATGGGTCTTGCGGGTTCATCGGTCATTTTCACGATGGCCTTCATGCGCAGCATGTTGGCGCCATGATAGGATTTCAAAAGCTCCATGAAGAGTTCAAGCCCAGCAGGACTGATAGGCTGCGTCTCGGTAAAACTGAATGAGCGGATATGCGCGTCATGGCGTGACACATTATGATGGTGGTGATGATGGCGGTGACGCTTTCCGGCAGTCTCATAGGCCTCGGCAGCCAGCCACTTCCGCACATCGACAGTTTTCTTTTCCGGATCGAACAGGCCCATGTTGAAAAGCCGTGGCGCGGTCGCCTCATTGCGGTGCGTTGTGAGCAGCCGTGCCGCCGGATTGAGCTTCCGCAAGCGCGCGATGATTTCGAACAGCATATCCTCGCCCTCCCGGCCGGAGAGAAGATCGACTTTTGTCAGGACGATGCGATCAGCGACAGATACCTGCTTGACGGCTTCCGCGTGGGCATTGAGCGTTGCCCAGCCATTGAAAGCATCAACAACCGTCACCACACCTTCCAAACGGCAGTGTTCAAGGAGTGCCGGCTCGCTCATCACCGAATGCAGAACGGGTGCCGGATCTGCAAGGCCCGTCGTTTCGATAACGATGCGGTCAAAGGCTTTTATCTCACCCCGGTCGCGCTTGTCCAGCAGATCGTTCATCGTGTCAATGAGGTCGCCCCGGATGGTGCAGCACAGGCAACCCGAGGCTAGCTCGATGATGTTTTCGTCGGATTTTTCGACCAGCAAGTGATCCAGCGGAACATCGCCAAACTCATTGATGATGACGGCCGCGTTGGACAGCATCTCGTCTTTCAGGAGCGAATTGAGCAGCGAGGTTTTACCCGCACCGAGGAATCCTGTGAGCACCGCGACAGGGATTGGAAAGTCTTTCATGCCCTAGTTTCCCGGCTTCCCAACAGGCTTGATACAACAAGAGCGGCAAGAACAATGCCGCCTCCGGCATATTGGTTAAAAGTCAGGCGTTCTCCAAACAACAGGCCAGCACAGATTGTGGTGACAATGGGTTCCAAATTGTAAAATGGCGCAACGGTTGATGCCGGCGCAAAACGCAAAGAAGACATTTGCAGCATATAGGCCGCAACGTAGACGGCGGCCACACCGAAGAGGAAATAGAGCCCCCCTGCCGCGCCAGCGCCACCAGGCATCATTTGCAACGCTCCCTCACCAAAATAAAGCGCAACCAGCAGGGTCGCAGGCCATATTGCCATATGTACCAGACTTCCGAACACGGCAGGGGTGAGATAGCGCGAAATGGAACGTCCGGTAAAAAAACTGCACCACGCCGCCAAGGGCTGCAACTGTCGCAAGCCCAATGCCGCGAATATCGAGAATGCCAAAACTTGGGCCTATGGCAACCACCAGTCCGGCAAAGGCAAAAATCGCAATGACGATCCGCCAAAATCCGGGGAATTGCCCTTCAACTAAGGGAGACGCAAGCATGATGAGAACCGGGAAGGTGAAAAAGATAATGACCGCAAGGCCTATGGGAATGAATTGGACGGATGCCAGATAGGCCACCGAAATCACCAGGGTTGCAAAGGCCTGCCCGGCGAAAGCGCCCCAGGCTGCGCGGGGAATTCTAAAATTTTCGCCCTGCGCTACAGCGACGAGTGCAAATGCAATGACTGAGGTCCTGAAGAAAGTGGCCTCAACGGGAGGAATTCCATTTTCAAAAGCCCCCCGGACAAAATTTGGAACCAGGCCATAGATGCTTGCGGCCGCCAAGGCGCAACCAATTCCAAGCCTGACCCGACTGATCATTCCTTCCAAACTCAGTGGGCCGTTTTCTTGGTAATTTTCTTATTGTCTATTTTTTGCGCATCAGATCCTTGCGCCACCGGAGCTTGCGCCTTGGCTTTGGGCTCAGGCTCCTTTGACAAGACTGCAATCTGCGCAAAGGCTTCAGGTGCCATTACATCGCATGTCGCGTTTTGCGAACGGTAGTCATTGCACAGCGCCTGGCTCGTGGATTGATCGATATTCCAGAGCATCGCCGCAAAACCAAGTTTGTTTGGCATGCGGACAACGCCAACCTTGCCTGGCGCATCCATGCCTGTTGGGTTGATCAGCCTTCCGCGAAGCGCCATGTCGGCTTTTTGCAGGGTTTCATAATTTCCAAAAGAGATGCCCCATCCGGCGAGGTCCTTGGCGCGAACCACATTTACGGGCGGCTTCTTCTTGCACACCGTGCCTGTCATGTCGGCAGGCACAATTTCCCCCAATGCGACGTCAGAAATTTGCGCCAAACGGGGACGGTTCGGCAACGATCCCAACGCAAAACCATCTGCTAAAAGCGTCCGTGCAATTTCTGCCCGGCTTCCCGAATTGGGGGCGCCGAGAACGACAGCGATCAGTTTGCGCCCGCCGCGTGTGGCCGAGGCCACAAGATTAAATCCTGAATTGCACACAAAGCCCGTCTTCATTCCGTCAGCTTCCGGCATCGTTCGGATCAGGCTATTGCGATTTAATAATTTGCGCTTGCCAATCGCCACGTGCTGCTGGGAGAAGTAGTGGCTGTTCTCCGGAAATTCCGAGATGATGACAGCAGCCAAGGCACCGATATCACGCGCCGATGTAAGTTGGCGCGGATCAAAAAGCCCATTGGGATTCACAAAATGCGTGGCATTCAATCCCAGCTTCTGCGCCGTGGCATTCATCTCCTGGACAAAATTGAAGACGGTTCCATTTGCGGCTTCGGCAAGCACATAGGCCATGTCGTTGGCGGAATAGACAAGAAGGGTCTGCAAGGCCAGGTCAACCGTGATAGTACCGCCAGCCCTAATGCCGACTTTGCTTGGCTCCTGCGAGGCTGCCAGGGGCGACACCAGGATTTTCTGGTCGAGACGCAAGGTGCCCGCTTTCAATTTCTTGAAAACAATATAGGCGGTCATCAGCTTCGTCAGGGAAGCTGGATACCAGGGTTCACCCGCACGCTCATGGGAAATAACCTCGCCTGTTGCCGCATCAAACAGGATGGAAGGTCCGGCATTGGCGGCAGGTGCAATTAAGAGGCCTAAAAGCCCCAACATAAGCAACGGTTTTCGAATATGCGCCGCCAAGTTATGTTCCCTGCCTGCCTACCACGATTATCGCCTCGGAGTTCGGTGCAAACCGATCACTGCCAACCCACCATTAACACCCGGAATGCGATAAAAGTGCGGCCACAGTTCTGGTGCCCTTGGAGGGACTTGAACCCCCACCTCTTTCGAGAGCGGATTTTGAGTCCGCCGCGTCTACCATTCCACCACAAGGGCATGCCAGCGCATTCCTCTAAAGCTTCGAGGCTTGCGCCGTCAACCGGAAAGGCGCTTAAACCAAAAATCATGATCCGAATCTCGAATTCCATATGCATCGATGAGCGTGATATCTCCTTGTCCTTCATTCGCGCTTCTGGCCCCGGTGGACAGAATGTGAACAAGGTTTCCACTGCAGTGGAACTGCGCTTTGACGTGGCCAAGGCCGTGCTGCCCCACGAGTTGAAGCGCCGGTTGGAGACCATCGCGGGACGGCAGTTGTCCCAAGACGGGATTCTTATTGTTACCTCGCAGGAGCATCGCTCCCAGGACCGCAACCGTGCCACCGCTCTCGAAAAATTGATAGAACTCTTGCGCAGGGCTTCGGTTCGACCAAAAAGACGCATTGCAACCAAACCCACGAGGGCTTCAAAGACACGGCGTCTCGATTCAAAATCAAAACGCTCGACGACAAAGAATTTGAGACGCAGCAAACCATCTTTTGATTAAGCAGTTCAGCCATGCTCCGCCGACTTTACGATTGGACCATTTCGCTCGCAGCACGAAAAACTGCTGAAATCTGGCTCGCCGTTATCGCATTTATTGAAAGCTCGATTTTCCTCGTGCCCGCCGATGTGCTCTTCCTGCCCATGGCGCTGGCGCGGCCCGAACGCGCCTACCGCCTTGCCCTTGTCGCAACCGCCGCGTCCGTGTTAGGTGGCATTGCCGGATATTTTCTGGGCTACTTCGCTTACGAAACCGTAGCCCAACCAATCTTGAATTTTTACGGCAAGCTTGCCGCATTTGAGTCGCTGCGGGCCTGCACCGATGAAAATACCATTGCCTTGCTTCTGGTGACTTCGGGTCTGGCCCATCTTCCTCCCATCAAGGTCGTGACAATTCTTGCCGGCGTTGCTCATGCAAGCTTTTTCATTTTTGTTGCTTCCTGCATCCTGGCCCGCGGCGCACGGTTTTTTGCCCTGGCCTGGGCCTTAAAAAAATATGGCGAGCCCATCCGGACATTTATCGAAAAGCGCTTGAGCCTTATTGCCACAATTGCAGCAGCGGCCCTCATTGGCCTTTATTTCATGTTTAAATATTTCAGCGCATCAGGATTTGGAACAACATGCTAGAAAAACTGAACCCGCAAAAAGCAGCACTTGTCGTTCTTGTGGTTGCCTTCGCAACCATCGCGGGCGCGTGGATTTTTCAGTTCGCAGGCTATGACCCCTGCCATCTCTGCCTTTTGCAGCGCTGGGCCTATTACTTTGCGGTTCCTTTTTCCCTGCTGCTGTCAGTCAGCGCAGGAGCCAATCCCAAGGGAGCCCGGCGCGGACTTTACCTTCTCGCAGTTGTCATGCTCGGCAGTGCCATTTTTGGTGCCTATCATGCCGGCGTCGAATGGAGGTGGTGGCAGGGACCCGATACCTGCAGTGGGGACATCTCGGGCGGGCTTCCCGATCTCACTAAAAAAGTCGTTGCCTGCAACGAGGCGGCAATCCGCATTTTTGGGCTTTCGCTTGCAGGATGGAATGCGGTGATCTCACTGGCACTGGCCGGCGTTGCCTTGGCAGGCGCCCGCCATCAAGGATCAAGTTCCGTATCCCAATAGAGATAGTCCTGCCAGCTCTCATGCAAATAATTGGGCGGGAAATGCCGCCCATTGCTGTGAAGCTGGTTGACGGTGGGGCAGTGCGGTTTGTGGGCAGGATACATTTTGACTTCATGGGGCAGATATCCGCCCTTGGCCAAATTGCACGGAGAGCAGGCCGCCACCACATTGTCCCAAGTCGTATGGCCGCCCTTTGACCTGGGGGTAACGTGATCAAAGGTGAGATCGTCATGGGCCCCGCAATATTGGCAGGTAAAGCGATCCCGTAGAAAAACATTGAACCGGGTGAAGGCCGGCGTCCGCGACGGCTTCACATATGTCTTGAGAGAGACAACACTGGGCAGCTTGAATTCAAATGAAGGGCTGCGCACGATCCGGTCATATTCGGAAACAATATTGACGCGCTCAAGAAACACCGCCTTGATCGCATCCTGCCAGCTCCACAGGGACAAGGGATAGTAACTCAACGGCCGGTAATCGGCGTTGAGGACCAACGCAGGGCAGGCTTCCAGTGCGACGGCTTCGTGATACACCCTTAACCTCTTGAGGTTTGTCTTTAAAGGCATACTATATATCGTGCAACAATCCTGTGAAGGGCCTCAATTTATTCGCTGGGAAAGGCCCCTTAAGCCCCGGTAATGGCTCCACAACAATCGTGCAGCGACCGAACGCCACGGCTTCCAGTTTTGAGCCCTTTCAAGAAACGCCTTGGGCGTGGGCCTGCCTTCCAATGCAAACAGATCTTGTGCCGCCACCTGTAAGGCTAAATCTTCGGCGGGACAGGCATCCGCCCGCCCAAGCGCGCTCAGCAGGTAAATATCTGCCGTCCACGGACCAATTCCAGGCAGTGCCACCAATTTATCAAGTACGCCCTGATCCGACACCTGATGCAGTGATTCGAAATCCAGGGCTCCGCTTTGGATTGCTTCCGCAATGGCATGAAAGCTCCTGGCCTTGGCACGGGTCAGCCCGAGATTTCGTAAGGCATCAAGATCAAGTTTCAGAATCTCCGTTGGCTCGAAGGGATGGAGGCTGGTTTCAATGCGTTGCCAGATTGCATCCGCAGCCTTGAGCGAAATTAACTGTTCGGTAATAATTTTCAAAAGGCTTGCCAGGCCGTTTTCAACCCGCCGCGGGGAAGGCAGGCCGTGGACCGTTATGACCCCAGCAAAATCCGGCTCGCGTTCCACCAGAAAATCAGCACCCCGGGCAATATCCTTGTCAGTCTCAATGACAAGAGATCTGTAGACATCAGAAGTCAGAGGCAATCCCTTTGTACTCCCAATCACCAAAACGCGTAGGCTCTGGCCCCTTGGGCCCATTTATTTCCTTTGGTTGTTCCACTTTCAAGGCAGCGGCACGACGCTGTTCTGCTTCTGCCAGGGCCCGAGCGGCCGCGGAACCTAAATCACGTCTTTCCATCTTGTCGAAACTCCTGCTCAACACCATTTTAAGCCCGGACAAAGGAAAAGTCTCGACCCATGAATACATTTCGTACCGGACTCCTGCTGGCAGGACTTACCGGCCTTTTTCTTGCCATTGGCTACCTCATGGGTGGTCAGAGCGGCATGATTGTAGCCTTCCTGTTCGCGGCAGGCACCAATCTATTTGCCTATTGGAACGCCGATAAAATGGTTCTGCGCATGCAGGGCGCCCGACAAATTGACCGGTCTTACGCACCTGAATTCTATGACATCATTGCCAACCTGTCGGCGCGCGCCAATCTGCCCATGCCCAAAGTCTATATCATGGACAATCCGCAACCCAACGCCTTTGCCACGGGCCGCAATCCCGAGAATGCGGCAGTTGCCGCCACAACGGGGCTCTTGCAACTTCTGTCGCCCGCTGAAATTGCCGGC
>JAHFPK010000118.1 GCA_023266715.1 Hyphomicrobiales bacterium
AGGATGCGGTCGAGTTCGCCATTGGCCAGCGCGCCTGCGGTCAGCAAGAAAAGGCTGGCAACAACGGTGAGTACTCTGTTCATGACGTCATGTTGCCACCGCAACTTGGAGCGATCAAGCAATGGGCACTTTCGGTGTTATCTGTTTAATGACACCATCGACGACGCTTGATACCTGTCGCCTGCGGCGGCCCCACGCGGAATGGCGTTGGATAGTTTCTCGATTTCCGCATTGCTCAGCTTGATATCTGCCGCGGCGACGTTTTCTTCCAGATAGGCGCGGCGTTTCGTGCCGGGAATGGGAACCACGTCCTGACCCTGGGCCAGAACCCAAGCGAGCGCCACCTGTCCGGGTTTCACGCCTTTTTCAGCCGCAACTGACTCAACCGCGCTGAGCAGGCCGAGGTTGTTCTCCAGATTTTCGCCCTGGAAGCGCGGCGTATTACGGCGGTAGTCCTTTGCGTCGATGTCGTCGGTTGATCTGAACCGGCCCGTGAAAAAGCCGCGGCCCAGGGGGCTGTAGGGAACCAGCCCGATGCCAAGCTTGCGGATCGTGGGCAGGATCTCTTCTTCAACATCGCGGCTCCACAGGGAATATTCGGTTTGGAGCGCCGCGATGGGATGCACTTTTTGGGCCCGCTCAATGGTTTTGGCCGCTGCTTCCGAAAGGCCGAGATGGCGCACCTTGCCCTGACGTACAAGTTCAGCCATCGCTCCCACCGTGTCCTCGATGGGCGTATTGGCATCAACGCGGTGCTGGTAATAGAGGTCGATCACCTCGATGCCCAGCCGCTTCAGGCTTTCCTCGCAACACCTGCGCACATAGTCGGGCTTGCCGTTGACGCCGAGGAATTCGCCATTGGCGCCCCGCATGTTGCCAAATTTGGTAGCGATGACAAACTTGTCACGCTTGCCCTTGATGGCCTTGTGGACAAGTTCCTCATTGGCTCCGACACCGTACATATCGGCTGTATCAAGAAAATTGACGCCGAGCTCAAGGGCGCGGTGGATGGTGGCGATTGATTCCGCGTCATCGCGGCCCGCATAGAATTCCGACATGCCCATGCAGCCCAAGCCTTCGGCTGAAACGGAAAGTGACGCCAGTTTACGTTGCTGCATGGCCTTGGGCCTCCTGATTGTGTGGATTGTCCGCACAAGATGGGGCGGCAAATGGCAGTCTGCAAGGCCCAAAATAATCCCCCTTTTGCCGGAATTGGATTCTGTGGTAGTTAGCGGGTAGGCACAAGGGGGAACCACCACAAAACCGGGTGTCCAACCTAAGTATAATTCCAAGCAAACAAGGACGATTAAACATGAGTGACGTTGCTGAGCGGGTAAAGAAGATCGTTGTCGAGCACCTCGGTGTGGATGGCGACAAGGTCAAGACCGAGGCAAGTTTCATTGACGACCTCGGCGCCGACAGCCTCGACACGGTTGAGCTCGTCATGGCTTTTGAAGAAGAATTCGCCATTGAAATTCCCGATGACGCTGCCGAAACAATCCAGACTGTTGGCGATGCAGTGAAATTTATTGAAAAGGCCGCTGCTTGAAGCCGGTGCCGCGCGACGGTGCAGCATTTGTCATTCGCCACGCGGGGGCAGGGATTTGAAACGCCCTGGCCCCCGCGTTTTATTGTGAAAGGGGACGCATGCGTCGTGTCGTAGTGACCGGATTGGGGATTGTAACGCCCCTTGCCACCGGAGTTGAAGAAACGTGGTCCCGCATGTTAGCGGCTGAGTCAGGCGCAGGCCCCATCACCAAGTTTGATGCATCTGATTTGCCCTGCCGCATCGCCTTTGAGGTGAAGCGCGGGGATGGCAGCAATGGCACCCTGAAGCTGGACGATTGGCTCGATGGCAAGGAGCAGCGTCGCAACGATGATTTCATCCAGTATGCGTTGATTGCGGCCCAGCAGGCATTTGAAGATTCAGGCCATGAAATCAAGACGCCGGAGCAGCAGTACCGCGCTGGCGTGCTGGTTGGATCTGGCATCGGCGGTCTTCCCAGCATTGAAGAAAACACCATCCTCATGCATGAAAAGGGCCCGCGCCGCATCAGCCCGTTCTTCATTCCCGGCTCCCTTATCAATCTGGCTTCCGGCCAGATTTCCATTGCCCACGGTCTAAAAGGCCCGAACCATGCAGTTGTCACCGCCTGTTCGTCAGGCACCCATGCCATTGGAGATGCGGCCCGCCTGATAGCCCTCGACGATGCCGATGTGATGTTTGCCGGAGGCGCCGAAAGCTGCATCAATCGCCTGGGAATAGCTGGATTTGCCGCCTGCAAGGCTTTGTCAACAAATTTCAATGATACGCCCACCAAGGCTTCGCGCCCCTACGACAAGGACCGCGATGGTTTTGTGATGGGTGAGGGCGCAGGCATGTTGATCCTCGAAGAACTGGAACATGCCAAAGCGCGCGGTGCACGAATTTATGCCGAGATCGTGGGTTATGGCATGTCGGGTGACGCCTATCACATCACTTCGCCACCAGAAGATGGCGATGGTGCTTTTCGTTGCATGAAGGCCGCTTTGAAGCGGGCAGGCATTGCAGCAACCGAAATTGATTACATCAACGCCCACGGCACGTCCACGCCGGTAGGTGATGAAATCGAGCTGCGTTCCGTGGAGCGCATCATGGGGAACCAAGTCGAACGCTTGTCCATGTCCTCCACCAAATCCTCCACCGGCCATTTGCTCGGTGCGGCAGGTGCGGTAGAAGCCATATTTTCAATTCTCGCAATTCGTGACAATGTGTGCCCGCCGACCTTGAATTTGGACCATCCATCGATTTCCACAAGCATTGATCTCGTTCCAAACCGCCCACGAAAGAAAGAGATCAACATAGTTCTGTCCAATTCTTTTGGTTTTGGTGGTACAAATGCGTCAATCGTCATACGCCGCTTTGCGGGCTAATACTGAGGAGGGCGAGATTTGGCTCAACGCGCTGGACCAATGCGGGTACCTGATCCGATCATAAGCAGAACTCGGAAGTCGGCTTTCTCGCGCGTGTTGCGGTCGCTGATGATAATTGCCTTGGTGGCTGGGGCGATTGCCGGCGTTGCTGTAGTATTTGCCTACGTACAGTTCACTGCCAAGGGCCCGCTGGTAGCCAACACCGTCTATCAGGTGAATTCAGGCTTGAAGCGGTCGGAAATTGGCGTGCAATTGCAGGACGCAGGCATCGTTCGCAGCGCCAGCATCTTTACCGCAGCGGCCTATGTGAATGGCGCCTTCGGCGGCCGTCTTAAGGCTGGCGAGTATGAGTTTCCGGCCAATGCCAGCATTGACCAGGTGTTATCGATTATCACAAGCGGGCGGGCTGTTACTTACAAGGTAACAATACCGGAAGGCTGGACCACCCAAATGGCCGTGGCGCGTGTCACCGAAAACGATGTTCTCACCGGCGAAGTGACGGCAGTGCCGGCTGAAGGCGCAATCCTGCCTGAAACCTACGTGTTTCGCCGCGGGCTGACCCGCCAGAAAATGCTGGATGACATGCAGGCCGCCCAAACCGAGATGCTCGACGAAGCCTGGAAGGCGAGCGCTGTAAGCAGCGTTTTGAAGACAAAGGAAGAAGCGGTAATCTTGGCCTCCATTGTCGAGAAGGAAACCGGCATTCCTAGGGAACGTCCGCTGGTGGCTTCTGTGTTTCTTAATCGTTTGAAGCAAGGCATTCGACTGCAGTCGGACCCAACAATTATTTATGGTTTGGTGGGCGGCAAAGGCAAGCTTGATCGTGCCTTGACCAAAGATGATCTGATCTCAGACACGCCTTACAATACTTACAGAATAGCTGGCTTGCCTCCTGGCCCCATTTCAAATCCGGGCCGAGCCTCGCTCGAAGCCGTGCTCAATCCGCCCGATACAGGTTATCTCTATTTTGTTGCCGACGGTTCTGGCGGCCATGCCTTTGCCAAGACCCTGGAAGAGCACTTCGTCAATGTTGCGAAATGGCGGGCTATTAAAAATTTTCAGGCCTCCCTTCAAACGACGATAACCTCGACCGAATCTGTGCCAGATGGCCTGCCAACGCCCCCGACACCCCCAATGCCGCCTGCTGTCGTTGCGGTGGCACAACCCGCAGTGCCAGCAAATCCTGTTGAGGTAGCCGCTGCAAATCCTGTTGAGGTAGCCGCTGCAAAACCTGTTGAATCTGCCCCGGCAACGCCTGAGACGACAACGCCCTCCATTGTAAAACCCATTGCCAAGCCAGCCAATCTGGGAGCAGCAACATTAAAACCGGGAACATGGATACTTGTTGCAAATCAACTCGTTCCCATTCCAAGGCAGAAGCCGAAGCGATAGCCTGCTCTAAATTCAATTCACATATTTGCGCCAGTTGTGCTCCTCGATGAAGCCCAATTGTTCGCGGATCTTGCGGTTTGACAATGGCGCTTCCTGGCCAACAAGGGCGCGGCGATGCGGCGTGTTCGGGCACCAGCGCTTGAGAAAGCCGGCTGTGTTTTCTCTGACGGTAATTGTATCATTCACCGCATTGAAAACCTGATATCCAAGCCCGTCCTTTCCCAGGCACAGATGGACAATCTGGCCAAGGTCGCGCGCATCAATGTAACTCCAGGCGTTACGCTTGCGCGACTTGGGATCGGCCATGAAACCCGGAAAGCGGTCATACTCATGGGGCTCAATCACATTGCCGATGCGTAGCGCATAAATATCCGCGCCGTATCGCATGGCGAAAGCCCGTGCGGTTTTTTCATTGACCACCTTGGACAAACCGTAACTGTCCATCGGGTCTATATCGTAATCCTCTTCCAGTGGAAAATGATGATAATCCTTATCGCCCTCGGCAAAGCAAACGCCATAGGTTGTTTCACTTGAGGCGATGATGATCTTGCGGATGCCAAGCTTTACCGCGGCCTCAATGACATTGTAGGTGCTTACCACGTTGGCCGAAAACGTGACATTGTCGGGCTGCAGCAAAATCCGGGGAATTGCCGCAAAATGGACGACCGCATCAATCTTGGCGGGGCCCTTGCCAGTGTTAAAGCCCGCAAAGTCAAAATGCGCCGAAAGCGCATTGAAAACCTGCCCGCTGTCGGTGACATCGGTAATGAGGGTATTCACCCCGAGGCAGTCCAAAGGTTTGAGGTCAAGATTGAGGATGTCATAGCCCTTGGCCTTGAGCCACGGCACAACATGCCGCCCCGCCTTGCCTGAACCGCCGGTAAAAACAATGCGCTTGGTCATCGATATCCTCTGGTTGCTGATGGGATGACGCGTAGTATAAGGTCTAACGGGCCGCTGGCGAGGACTAAAGTGGAGTAGAGGCCAGCCAGCTGCCGGAGCAAAACCCGGCGAAGTTGCATGACTTCGCCGACAAGGATTTGCTCCAACGTATTGAAGTGGCGCGATTCCTTTCGTCATGGTGATTCCACCATGCCGGGAAGCGCGCTAGACTTTCCACAAATTGATTCTGGCGACGGGGACGATATGGCGCTTTCGAGCATGACGGGGTTTGCACAAAGCTCGGGCGAAAAGGATGGCTTGCATTGGCAATGGGAGATCAAGAGCGTCAACGGCAAGGCGCTGGATATCCGCTGCCGCCTGCCTTCGGGCTTTGAGGCGCTGGAGGCGGTTTCGCGCAGCACTCTGGCGCAACACATCAAACGCGGAAACTTGCAGGTTACACTGACCACAAGCGGGGCCGCTACGCCGGAAGCCGTTGTCGTGAATGAGGCCGTCCTGGAACAGGTCCTGACCATTGCCGAAAAATTGCATGATCGGATTGGTGGCGTTCCCCTGAGTGCAGTATCACTGATGGGGCTTCGCGGCGTTTTAGACGTGGTGCAGCCTACGCAAACCGAGGCTGAGATTGCAGCGCGTCTGGCCGATGTCGCAGGCTCCCTGGAAAAAGCGGCCGTTGCCCTTGATACTGCAAGGCGTGCCGAAGGTGCCAGGCTTTCCACGGTGATTTCCGCCCAACTTGTAAGGATTGAACACCTGGTTGTTGCCGCCCGTGACTGCCCGGCAAGGTCTGTGGAGGCCATAAAGCAACGCATGCGGGAACATGTCGCAAGACTGCTTGATGTTGGAGCCAGCTTTGACAAGGACCGGTTGCATCAGGAAGCTATCCTGATTGCCACCCGCGCCGACGTTCAGGAAGAACTGGACCGCCTGTTTGCCCACCTCGAAGCAGCCCGCGCCCTGATCGCTTCACCCGAACCTGCAGGCCGCAAGTTTGATTTTCTGGCCCAGGAATTTAACCGCGAAGCCAATACGCTGTGTTCCAAGGCCCTGGACAAGACCTTGACCGCCATTGGCCTTGAACTGAAAACAGTCATCGATCAGATGCGCGAACAGGTGCAAAACATTGAATAGGATGGTGCAGAAAACCGACATTGCCCGAAGGGGCCTGCTTCTTGTCATGTCCTCGCCGTCAGGCGCGGGCAAGACAACCCTTTCGCGCAAGCTTTTGGCCGCGGACAAAAACATCATCATGTCGGTATCGGTCACCACGCGGCCCGCACGCCCCGGCGAAACCGACGGCAAGGACTATCACTTCATCAGCAAAGAACGTTTTGCCCAGATGCGCGACCGGAAAGAACTGCTGGAATGGGCGGAAGTCTTTGGCAATTATTATGGCACCCCGCGCAAGCCCGTTGACGAAGCATTGGTCAAAGGCCGCGATGTGATTTTTGATATTGATTGGCAGGGCACCCAGCAAATCGCCCAAGTAATGAAAGAAGATCTGGTGCGGATATTCATCCTGCCGCCTTCGGCGGATGAACTGCAAAACCGCCTGATCAACCGCGCCCAGGATTCTCCCACCATTGTTGCCAAACGCATGGCGGAAGCCTCAAACGAAATCAGCCATTGGGCGGAATATGACTATGTGATTGTGAATGACGAGCTTGAAGACTCCCATGCGCAGGTGACCGCTATCCTGCTCGCTGAAAGATTGAAGCGCCGGCGGCGTGTGGGGCTGACGGAATTTGTGCGCGGCCTGACCAGGGGGCTGTAAGTTAGCTTCCCCCCAGCACCTTCGCCAGTCTGGCAAAATCATTCACCTGCAATTGCTCGGCCCGCAGTTCCGGATTGATGCCGAGCTCAGCGAGGGTGGCTTCCGGCGTGTCGAAAGCCCCACGCAGGCTTGAACGCAGCATCTTTCGTCTTTGTCCAAAGGCTGCAGACGTAACTTTCTCGAGGTCCTTCACCTCACAGGAAACCTCAAATAATTGCTTGGGAATGAACTGAACGATGGTGGATGTGACTTTCGGGGCTGGCGTGAATGCACTCCGATTGACATCGAAAAGTTTCTTCACTTCACAGCGCCACTGGCACAGAACCGATAACCTGCCGTAGTCCTTGCCTCCCGGCTTGGCCACGATACGTTCGGCCACTTCCTTCTGAAACATCAAGGTCAGCGACGCAAACCACGGCGGCCATGCGCCCTGTGTAAGCCAGCCTGTGAGCAGGGTAGTGGCGACATTATAGGGTAGGTTGGCCACTATTTTTGCCGGGCCGGAAACAACTTCAGGCCAGATTATAGCTAGGGCATCATCGGCAATGACAGAAAGCCTGTTGGCGTAGACTGCTGATATTTCCGCAAGGGCGGGCAGGGTCCTCTCGTCTCGCTCAATTGCGACCACGCGTGCGGCACCTTCCATCAGAAGTGCCCGTGTCAGCCCGCCGGGCCCTGGTCCCACCTCGACAATGGTGAAACCTTCCAGTGGAGCGGCACTGCGCGCAATGCGCCGCGTGAGATTCAGGTCAAAGAGGAAGTTCTGACCCAGTCTTTTGTTCGCACCCAAATCATAGCGCGCGATGACTTCGCGAAGCGGCGGCAGTCCATCTTCAACCACGGACATGGGCCGCCATTTCGCCCGCCAGTTTTAGCGCCGCGATAAGGCTTTGCGGATTGGCTTTTCCCGTGCCCGCAATGCCAAGCGCCGTGCCGTGGTCCGGTGAGGTGCGAATGAAAGGCAGACCCAGGGTAACATTGACCCCGCCATGAAAATCCAGGGTCTTCACTGGAATCAGGGCTTGGTCATGGTACATGCAGAGAATGGCATCATAGCCTGCA
>JAHFPK010000119.1:0-6534 GCA_023266715.1 Hyphomicrobiales bacterium
GCTCCGCAGGTATCGACTGAAACCCGCGCCTTTTCCACCTTCGCCGATATCATCGCGCTCGTTGTTGAAAAACGCGATGTGAAATTGAAAGGCGATCTCGAACGCTTTGTCAGGCCTATTCGCGTGGCATCCGGTCAAATTGAGTTGGCGATGGAGCAAGGTGCTTCTCCGGGACTTCCCGGTGAATTGGCGCGCAAGCTTGAGGCCTGGACCGGTCGCCGCTGGATGGTGCTTGTGGCCAAGGAGGGCGGTGATAAACCGCTGGCGCTGCAAAAAAGGGATGCGAGGGAATCCGCCTTCCGCGAAGCCCGTGAAGAGCCTTCCGTGCAAGCCATATTGAAGCGCTTTCCCGGCAGCGCGATTACCGATGTGCGCGACCCCGAAACATTAAAACCAATGGAAGAGAATGATGAAGAATCTCGGTGACATGATGAAGCAAGTCCAGGCCATGCAGTCGCGCATGACCGACATGCAGGCAAAACTGGAAGCAGCAACTGTCACAGGCCAATCCGGTGGTGGATTGGTGAAAGTAACCCTTAACGGCAAAGGCGCCATGACAGCCCTTCATCTGGATTCCTCATTGCTGAAAGAAGATGAGAAGGAAATTCTCGAAGATCTCATCGTGGCAGCCCACGCCGATGCCAAAACAAAGAGCGAAGCGCTGATGGCCGAGGAAATGAAATCAGTGACCGGTGGGCTGGCACTGCCGCCGGGCATGAAGTTGCCCTTTTGACATGAAACGAACCGCAGGCGTCGAAATTGAGCGGCTCATCCAGCTTCTGGCAAAATTGCCGGGACTGGGCCCCCGTTCGGCGCGCCGTGCTGCACTTTATCTCATCAAGAATCGTGAAAAGCTCCTGTCCCCCCTGTCGCTTGCGATGGCGGATGCCCAGGACAAGGTGACGGTCTGCAGCGAGTGCGGAAATGTCGATACGATTGACCCCTGCACAATTTGCAGCGACCAGCGCCGGGACCGTTCCATTCTTTGTGTGGTCGAAGAGGTGGGCGACCTTTGGGCCCTCGAAAGGGCAGGTGCCTGGACCGGCCTTTATCATGTCCTCGGCGGAACCCTTTCCGCCATGGAAGGGATCAGGCCGGAAGATCTGGCCATTAATCACTTGATTGAACGCGCCGCCGCCACCGGCATGCGCGAAGTCGTGCTCGCCACCAATGCTACGGTCGAGGGTCAAACCACCGCCCATTACATTACCGAGCGTTTGAAAGGCTTAGGGCTTAGCACTTCCAGGCTGGCCCATGGTGTGCCCGTTGGCGGCGAATTGGATTACCTCGACGAAGGCACCCTGACGGCCGCAATGCGTGCAAGACGACCTTTTTAATTAAGCTTCTGTAAACCTCGTCATTGCCTACAGCCCCCCAAAGCATCGGTCTGGACCGTGGACAGTTCATTTGCCTCAAATACTCCTTTTACTTGATCGATGCAGATGACAAGGCAGCTGTTGCCAATGCCTTTGACGGCATCAAGAATCCTATTACAGACCAGATCTTCGTCAGCAGATAATCCTTTCGTAAGCGAATCAGTGTAGGCTCAAAGTAAATGCGCGGGGCCCATTATCTTGCTTGAAACCGATTTATATCTCCCCGTTAAGCGCTTTCTGGAAGCGCAGGGTTATGATGTTAAGGCCGAAATTGGCGACTGTGATGTGCTCGCCGTCAGGGGCGAAGAGCCGCCAGTCATTGTTGAACTGAAGACTGGTTTCAACCTCCAGCTTCTGCTGCAAGGCATTGACCGGCAGTCCATCACCGATAACGTGTATCTTGCCGTTCCGGCACCGAAACAGTCTCTCCACCAGGACATTCTCCGACTGTGCAAGCGATTGGCCTTGGGGTTGCTGGTGGTCAACAAGGATTGGGTTGAAGCTTACCTCGATCCCGCCAGCTACCAACCCCGTAAAGCCCCGCGCCGCAAGGCCGTTCTCCTGAAAGAGTTCCAGCGCCGTGTGGGCGATCTCAATTCCGGTGGAAGCAGCAAGCGGCCCCTGGTTACGGCCTATCGCCAGGATGCCTTGCGCTGTGTGAAATTTTTAAAGAACACCGGGGCGTCCAGAGTTTGCGACATTGCCGAACAAACGAAAGTTGAACGTGCTGCAGCAATTCTCCGGCGCGACGTCTATGGCTGGTTTGCGAAAGAAAAGCGCGGTGTCTATTTTCTCTCGCCCAAAGGGGAAGCGGCGACCATAACATTTGAAGATGTCTTGCGTGTCGTCTGAACTTCCGGATGGGAATTTCTGATGCGCCGTTTCAGGCGTCTGATACCCCACCACACCAGCAGGAGTATGGCGGGCACAAGGGACCAATCGGGGAAAGCAATTCCATCGCCGAAGAAATGCTTCGCCGCACCGTTGGCAAATATGGAAACAATGTTGAAGAGATAATAGCTGATGGCGACGACGGAAATTCCTTCAACGGTTTCCTGCAACATCAACTGTTGTCTGGTGCGCGCTTCCATGGAGCGAAGCAGCTGCTGGTTCTGCCCTTCCAGCGCAATGTCGACGCGGGTGCGGAGCAGATTGCTGGCCCGTTCACTGCGCCGCGCCAGATCAGCAATGCGCTCGGCCACCGCAAAACAAGTCGTCATTGCCGGACTGAACCGGCGATCAAGAAACATGCCTATTCTCTGGCAATTGACGGTCCGTTCCTCGCCAAGCTCCGCCAGGCGTTTTGTGACGAGGGCGCTGTAAGCCCGCGCTGCTGCAAAGCGAAAGCTGCTGCGATTGGAGATGTCTTCGACATCGCGCGCCGTGGTGCTGAGCCTGGTGAGCAACCTTGCATCTTCATCAATACCCTGTGTCGACAACATCCCTTCAATTGTCTCGGCCAATGATTTTTCAAGGGTTCCAAGCCGCACCTGCAGTTCCAGCGCCAAAGGAAAAGCCAGAAGCGCCATCATGCGGTAGGTTTCAATTTCATGGATGCGGCGCGAGACCCGGCCCAGTGACAGGGGCATCAGGCCGTGATCCTGAACCAGAATGCGCGTGTAGCCGTCATTCCCGATCTTGAAATCGGTCCAAACCGTGGCGCGGCCGTGGCTCACCCGTGATCCCGCCAGATCCTCATGGCCAAAATATTTTTTGAGAAATGCGGCTGAGGGTGGTTTCATGTCCTTGGACATGACTTCCGTATGAATGGCAACCAGGCGCTTGCCCGGCAATTCATCAATCCAGCCTAGGGGTAAAAGCGCAATGGCTTCCTGCTTTTTTCTGGTATTTTGCGCCGTCACACTGATCCGGTAAAACTCCCCGTGGCGCTCATATTTGAACAATCCAGAGGCGAACTCGGCACTGTGGTGGCGGGCATTTTCCAGGGGAGGCTTCACTCCGTGGGCATCACAGAGTTTTGTCACCTGCAGGAGTGGGTCGCTGTCGTCCTTTGTCAAAGTAAAGGCCAGATGGGTAATTCTGGCAGGTGCCACAACCGCCAGTCCCGGTCGCCCATGGATTTCATCATTCAGGACTTGGCGCAGTTCGTGATCCAGCATTGGTTTCCCTGTTATGGGGCAGCAGTCCAGAGGTCAATGCGGCGCAATGGCTGGCTGGATCACGATCACTTCAGGTCGGATGGCCTGAAGTGATAAACGTGATTGTAAATTATAAGCTGGCGCGTGATCGGACGGAACCAAAGGTCCGCACCAGCGAAAACCGGGGTCCACTTTTCCTGATCACGCGCTGGGGATTGACGCAGACTGGATTCTCGCTAGCTTTACTGAAGCCAAATTCAAAGTGAGGCAAGTGTGATGGTAATCACTGAAGTGACAACATCCCCGCCAAGTCGCAAGGCCTCCAGGCCCGTGCGCCGCCAGCAATTGATTGACGCCACCATCGTGGTTCTGGCCCGCAAGGGCTATTCGGCCTTGACGGTAGCTGACGTGGCCAAAACGGCGGGGCTTTCCGTCGGCATCATCAATTTTCATTTTGAGAGCAAGGAAAAACTCCTTGCCGCCTGCCTCACCTGTTTGGCCGAGGAATATTACCGAAATTGGCAAAGTGCCCTTGCCGCTCCGGGGGCCTCCGTGGCAGAAAAATTGCAACTTGTCATCCTTGGGGATTTCAACGACAAGATTTTTACCCCCGACAAGTTGGCCGCCTGGATTGCCTTTTGGGGAGAAACCCAGGGCAGGCCCATCTATACGGAAATTTGTTCAGCCTATGACGAAGAGCGCGCCAAGACCGTGGGCAGCCTGTGTGAAAAGATCATCAGGGAAGGTGGTTACAAACTGACGCCCGCTACAGTAATGCGCGCCTTGGAGTCCCTGGGCGACGGCTTGTGGCTCGGCGTGGCGGCAGGAAATTCCCACGCAAAACTCACCATCAATGCCGCCCAGGCGCGCATGGCGTTGCAGGCCACCCTGGTCTCTTTTTTCCCTAAGCATTTTCAATCGTGAGTTTTGCTCTCCCGCCAGAGGCAATTGTTTGGCGCGATAAAGTAAGGGCTTTTGTCGATAGCGAGTTGCAACCGCTGGAGATAGAGGCGGAAATGAATGAGGGGCGCATTCCGAAAGCCGCGCGCCTGCGCCATGAAAAGTTTGCCATTGATGCCGGCATCACGCTCATGGATACGCCCGCCTCACTCGGTGGATTGGCGCTGCCCCTGCTCACCCAGGTGGCCATCGTTGAACAATTCGGCCGCGTGACCAACGCGTTGGGCTGGTGCTATGGCGAAGTCCAGCGCTGGATGTTCGAAGCTTGCACTGCTGATCAGGTGAAGCGCTATATCCTGCCCACAACATGCGGCGAAGTTCATCTCTGTTACGCCATTACCGAGGAAGACGCAGGCTCCGATCCCGGCGCTATCAAGACCGCGGCAATTCGCCGGGGCGATCACTACCTCGTCTCCGGTGAGAAATGGCATGTCACCAGTTATAATCTGGCCAACACGATGATTGTTCAGGCCAAACTGCAAAGCGGCGAACACTGTCTGTTTTTCTGTCCCATCAGCGTGCCTGGCGTTCGTGTCAAGCGCACGCCGCTTTATGCCCACACCTACGATCATCACCATCCCATCGTGTCGTTCACTGATGTCAGGATACCCGTTGCCGATCGCATCGGTGAAGAAGGGGCGGGCATGGCTTTTACTCATGCCTGGTTCCGGCGTGAGCGCCTGATGATTGCGGCTCGCTGTTGCGGGGCAATGGCGCGGTTGATTGAAGAGGCAACCGATTTTGCCAAAACCCGTATCGTTTCCGGTGAGGCCATCGCCAATTATCAGCTTATTCAGGCCATGTTGGCCGATAGTATGGTGGATCTCCAAGCAGCAAGATTGATGACCTACGAGGCAGCAGAGGCCCATGATCGCGGCGACAACCTGAAGGCGCTCCATGCCCGGTGTTCCATGGCCAAGCTTTTTGCATCGGAAGCGGCATTCCGCGTGGCCGACCGCGCCGTGCAAATTTTCGGCGGCCGTGGTTATATGAGGGAAAACGTGGCCGAGCGCTTTTTGCGGGAAATCCGGGTTGACCGGATTTGGGAGGGCACCTCGGAAATTCAGCGCCTGATCATTGCCCGGTCACTTTTGAAAAGAGGGCTTGAGGCAACCGTTGGAAACAACTAGGATTTGAACAGATATTCAATATCACGGCCGCAAGAGCCAAAACAGGGAGCAGAAAATGAAACTAACACGCAGATCATCCTTATCTCTCATGGCTGGCGCAGCGCTGGCCATGCCCTATGTCAGGCGAGCCCAGGCCGAAGAGGAGGCCGTGCTCAACGTTTTTAACTGGACCGATTATATCGGTGAAACCACGATAGAGGATTTTCAGTCCGCCACCGGCATTCAGGTCACCTACGACCTCTATGACTCAACCGAGGCCATGGAAGCCAAGATGCTGGCCGGCAGTTCCGGTTTCGATGTTGTGATCCAGGCGGGCTCCACTCTCGAACGTTTCACCGAAGCAAAGGTCTATCAGCCCCTTGACCGCTCAAAATTGACCAACTGGGGCAATCTTGATCCCGTAAGCCTGAAAACCGTTGAGGGCTGGGACCCCGGTAACGTCTATGGCGTTCCCTATATGTGGGGCACCGTTGGCCTGACCTTTAATGTGGACATGGTGAAGGAACGTATTCCCGATGCGGATTTGACCACTCTCGACATCCTGTTCAAACCAGAAAATGCCGCAAAGCTCGCTGATTGCGGAATCTCCATTTTGGAGAGTCCGGGCGATGTGATTCCCATGATGCTGGCCTATCTTGGCAAAGACCCCAACACGACCAATCCGGCGGATTTCGATGAGGTGGTCAAGGCCTTCGCCCCCATTCGTCAATATATCCGCACCTTTGATGCCTCCAATTATCTGAACGCCATTCCCAACAAGGAACTCTGTGTGATCAATAATTGGTCCGGTGACTATGCCACCGCAAACGCGCGCGCCAAGGAGGCAGGCATCAATCTTAATCTCGCCTATTATGTGCCAAAAACCGGTTCGCCCGCCTGGTTTGATATCTGGTGCATCCCTGCCGATGCCAAGCACGTTGATAATGCCCATAAATTTATCAACTACATGCTGGAGCCCGAAGTCATTGC
>JAHFPK010000119.1:6634-7987 GCA_023266715.1 Hyphomicrobiales bacterium
GTTGAACAAAATGTGGGCTATGGCTTGAAGCACGAGAACATGACAGATGCCCAGCGCAAGGACCGGGTGAAGCAAATGCTTGATCTCGTCCAGCTCTCGCAATTTGCCGGAAGAAAGCCCCACCAGCTTTCCGGCGGCCAGCGCCAGCGCGTGGCTTTGGCCCGCGCTTTGGCAAGGCAGCCCAAGGTGCTTCTTCTTGATGAGCCGCTTGGCGCCCTCGACAGGAAATTGCGCGAGCACACGCAATTTGAAATCATGAATATCCAGGAGAAGACCGGAATTACCTTTGTCGTCGTCACCCACGACCAGGAAGAAGCGATGACGCTCTCCACCCGCATCGCCGTCATGGACAAGGGGTTCATTCGCCAAACCGGAACGCCAACTGAAATTTATGAATTTCCCAAGACCAGATTTGTGGCGGATTTCATTGGCTCCATCAATCAATTCCAGGGCATTGTCAAATCGGTAACCAAATACAAGGCCATAGTGGCCTGTGCCGATTGGGGGGATGAAATTATTGTTGACCGTGATGCCACGGTTGATATTGGCCAAAGTGTTTCAGTTGCCGTCCGCCCCGAAAAAATCTCGATCAACAAGGAGATGCCGGCCAAGGGCCTCAATGCCGTCGAAGGCAAGGTTCTTGATCTCGGCTATTTCGGAAAAGACTCTCTCTACCGTGTCAGGCTTCCATCCTCGGCGCTGGTTCGCGTCAACCGCGTGAATGATCAGCGTGGGCGCGAAAGTGCGCGCGTCGCCCGATGGGAAGACAAGGTTTGGCTTTCCTTTGAACCTTCAGCTGCAATTCTATTGAAGGAATAGAATATGGCAGGCATTGTCCCGCAAAATTCTGGAACAGTCCCGCAAGAAATTAAATTGCCCGGCGCAAAAAGCGGTTTTCGCAATTGGCTTGATCGCAACGCCTGGCGCGACATCATCATTGCCACGCCCTATGTCTGGCTTCTGCTGTTCTTCGTGGCACCTTTTTTTATTATCGTCGCCATGAGCCTGGCCGAATCGGTAATTGCCCAGCCCCCATTCAAGTTTTACGGGACCTGGCCCTATGTGACGTTTGAAAATTTTGCCCGGCTTTTTTCCGATACGGTTTATCTCCGGGGCTATCTCACCTCGCTGCGCAATGCGCTCATCGCAACCGGCTTGTGCCTGATCCTGGGCTATCCCATGGCCCTTGGCATTGCCCGGGCCAAGGGCGTGTGGCGCAATATCCTGCTGCTGCTTGTCATCTTGCCGTTCTGGACGTCATTTCTGCTGCGCGTCTATGCCTGGATTGGCATGATGGGCAGCAACAGCTGGTTCAACCGGGGGCTTACCTCCTTCATTAATCTGTTCTTGCCG
>JAHFPK010000120.1 GCA_023266715.1 Hyphomicrobiales bacterium
GCCGTTACCATTTGGAAAGGGATGAATGACGGTCAGCCGGTGATGAAACCTGATCGCCGCTTCAAGTGGCGGATAGGTTTCATGCTCAAACCAAAAGCGCGCATCATCAACGCAGGCCCGCAATTGAACTTCGATGTGCAGGGGATCAGCACCAATGTTCTTTCCCGTGCGCCGCAGTGTTCCGCCCCAGCGCCACACATCGCCGAACAATCGCTTGTGAAGTTGAAGCGCAAAGGCATCGCTCAATACGTCAGGCCTTCGCTGGCGGTCAAGCCAGCGAAGACCCGCGATGATGTTTGCCTGTTCAAGCTCATTGAGTTCAGCTTGTGTGGTGATGTGCCTGTGCTTCAGGCCACCAAGCTCATTAGGGTCGAGCGGTGTGGTGCCTTCGGGGTAATCAAGCGTGAGCTTCACTTGTCATTCCAAAAGTCCGATGCCATTTCAACTGCAAGCTTATGCGCCAGACGGTTGAGTTGTTTTTCGCGCTCGGCTTCTGACAGACTCTGATTTTCTAATGCCATGTGCTCATCGGTTCTTTCTGCAATGGCTCTCGCCTTCTTCATGGCTTGCGCAAAAATAACGTCCTCGGTTTCTTTCCCCTTTGGCGGCAGCACGGCATAGACAAAGCGGCAGCCCATGGCTTCCGCCATCGTCTGCATGGTTTTCATGGTGACGTTGCCAGAGACCTCGTTGCTTTCGGCTTGGGAAACAAGCGCCCGGCTAACGCCCATCTTGCGGGCAAGCTGAGCGCCAGACATGCCAAGAGCCTTGCGCATCGTCCGCAGCCAGCCTTCGGGGGGCAGGGTCAGATCGGCGCTGCTCAGACTAGCCTGATCAACAAAGCGTTGATATTGCTGGAGAAGGGTGTTTTGGGTGTTCATTGTTTAGCCATAGATTTACAGCGTTATGTAGTTGTAAATAAATAACTATACGATTGTTTATTAAATGTCAATAAATATATATACAGTATCGACAATAAATAGTTAAACACATCGCGGTCAGAACTCGCCTCGAAATCGCTCAATGGTGGATTTGGCAGCATCTCTGAGTTGCGCCAACCCGGATACGATGGCGACATTTTTTTTGTTTCCAAATTTCTCAAGAGACAGTTGCAAAGTGAAATGAAGAGTCGCGCTAAACCTAGGCGTATAATTACCAAGCAAGATGCTAAATACTTCTGTGCCACCTTCAGTCGCCGTGAGGCCAAGTGTTTCAGGTGGTGGACTCATGCCGATAATGCTTGTTTGGTTAGCGTCGGTTTCGCCTGAATCAACTGATATTTTGTCACCCATGGTTACAACGTTGGTCACAACAAGTAAAAGCTTGTGCTTGTCCGTGTTGCTGAATTCTTCAAGGATCAATAATGGATCATCACTGGGATTCTTTCTCTTGAAGGGCTGCAATGATTCCACAATGTCACAAGCTTTCTTGGAAATGCCCTTCATGATTCCGTCTTTTTGGGCTTTGAGATATTTCTCGCTTGTTGTGGAAATAGGGAACTGAATTCGAAAGCTCGGATTTGTGTGCCGCTTGATTGCGAGCGCCCAAATCAAATGGTCCAAGCTCGACCGAAGATGATGTACAATTTCTCCTGCCAGAACGGAAATTCTCAAAGGAACCGGCGAACAGAACGCAGTAAACGTGTAGGCTCGTTTTTTGTGATTCAGTCCACGAACGATACGATGCGGGGGCGGGTCCGATTGCGCCCAGCGTTGAATCTCGCTTTCCAGATTGGTGATGCTTTCGCTAGCGCGCTCTATTTTCGCCCAGCAACCATCTAACAAATGCGCCATGCCCTAAAGATACTGCACGCGCTACGCGTTGACCAGTCACCCATGGATTATCGTGACAATGCACTTAATCCGCTTCACCCTCACGCAACCCGTTTTCTCACATCCACCTTGACAATCGATCCGGCCATGCTAGCAACGTTCATAAACGCTTCAAGGTTGAACTTGTTGATCCGTCTACGGAGCAAACATTGAGGCGCGGTTGGTTGAGCTCACTTTGGGGTGGCTCTGTGGCCATTAATTTCGTCGATGGACAAACGGTAGTAAACCGGGTCCAGCGGTCGAGCCTCGCCATGAAGAATTGTTTTTGAGTAGCCCGGTTCCCACCACAACTGGTGTTGATGCAGCAGCTTGTAAGCGAGCTCACGAGCCGTCTGGCCATCAACAGTTTTAGTCAGCTCCTCATACCGCCCAAAAACGATAACGCTTGTCCATTCCCGGGGGTTTGCTATTTCGTCCACTTCAACGCAGGCGAGCGGGTTGGCGCGCAGCCATTCTATCTTCCGGCCGACGGTGGAAAAACTGTAGATATGAAGATCGTGATAGGCAAAGTTAAATGGCGTGATGTAGGGCTGTGACTGGTTCGCGCAGGCAATCCGGCCAAAGCGCCTGCCAGCCAGGAAGTCCAGGCTAGCCTTCCTCGTAAGCTCTTCAATGTGCATGGCGTGTCTCCCGGATCCTCGCGGAATCCCGTCGCCCACGCGGGTCTTGCTTGACAGCAACGCGATGGCCGACGTGTTGCAATTGAGCTTGCGGCCAAGCGAACGATATTGGCAAGGCCTAACTTTGGCCGGTATGGGTTTGCGGCTCATGTCTTCCCCCGCAAGCGGTAGAGGACAACAGGCGGGTGCTCCAGTTATTCATACTAACATGTTAGTATGAATAATCGCCTCGCGCATTTTGAGGCCCTTTGCGGCCAACATGCCTCTCCAATGTCGCGCTTTTCCTCGCCGTTTTCATGCCATTTCCGCGTCATTCCGGGCCGTTTCCGGTCACTTTTACACACGGGGTTGCAACGCCTTCACCCCTCATCTATACCCCGCCGATCACGGCACAGGCAGCGGACACCCCTGGAGGCAGGCCACGTGCCGTGGTTTATTCATTCAGGAGTTTAGAAATGTCCAAGATCGTTCAGCTTAAGGCCACGCAGCGTGGCCGGGCAGGCAAGGGGGCCTCCCGCGCAGTACGTCGCGAAGGTCTCGTTCCCGGTGTCGTTTATGGCGACAAGCAGGGAGCCCAAATGGTTTCGCTCAATTACCGCGAGCTCGAGTCCCACGTTCAATCCGGCCGCTTCCTGTCGACGCTTGTCGATCTCGAAGTGGAAGGCAAGACCATCCGCGCCATCCCGCGCGATGTGCAGTTTGAACCCGTGCGCGATTTCATCGTGCATGTGGATTTCCTCAGGCTTGGCAAGGCTTCGCGCATTGCCGTTGATATTCCGGTGCATTTCAAGGGCCAGGAACTGTCGCCCGGCATCAAGGCCGGCGGCTCGCTCAATATCGTGTCGCATACTTTGAGCCTTTATTGCTCGGCGGACTTCATCCCCGATGAAATCACCATTGATGTGGCCGGCATGCAGATCGGCCAGTCCATCCACATGTCAGACATCAAGCTGCCGGAAGGTGTCACCGCGGTTTCGCGCGATGACCTGACGCTGTGCACCATCGCGGCCCAGGCCAAGGAAGAAGTGGTCGAGGAAGTTGTTGTTCCGGTTGATGTTCCGGCAACCGCCCAGAAGCTTCCGGAAGGTGCAGCTGCCGCTGCTCCTGCGGCCGGTGCCAAGGGTGCGGCTCCCGCTGCCGGCGCCAAGGGTGCGGCTCCTGCCGCCGCTGCCGCTGCCCCGGCAAAGGGCGCGGCTCCGGCTGCTCCTGCCGCCAAGGGCGCTCCGGCTGCTCCGGCTCCGAAGAAGAAGTAATCTTCCTCCTCTAACAGGAGACGGGCATGTTTCTTCTTGTGGGTCTCGGCAATCCGGGAACCAAATATGCCGGAAACAGGCACAATATCGGTTTCATGGCGGTGGACAAAATCGTTCGCCGCCATGGCTTTTCCACCTGGCGCAAGCGCTTTCACGGCGAGGTTTCGGAAGGCACCTTGGGGCTTGAAAAAGTTCTGGTTCTCAAGCCTTTGACCTTCATGAATGAATCGGGCCTAGCGGTGGGCGATGCCATCCGCTATCTCGATCTCGAGCCGGAGCGGGTCGTCGTCATCTATGACGAGATTGATTTGATGGCGGGAAAAGTCCGGGTGAAATTGGGTGGCGGTGCTGCCGGTCACAACGGCATCCGCTCGATTTCGGCGCATATCGGGCCCTATTACACGCGGGTTCGTCTTGGCGTCGGTCACCCCGGTGACAAGACGCTGGTTCATCCCCATGTGCTCAGTGATTTTGCGAAGTCAGACAAAGTCTGGCTCTCGCCTTTGCTGGATGCGGTTGCGGAATATGCGGCCCTCCTGGTTGAAGGCGACACGGCAACATTTCAAAACAAGGTGCATCTGGCGCTCAAACCTGCGCCTCCAAAGGAATAGATTTTATGGGTTTCAAATGCGGCATCGTTGGCCTGCCGAATGTGGGCAAATCAACGCTTTTCAACGCGCTCACGCAAACGTCGGCGGCGCAGGCGGCGAATTATCCGTTCTGCACCATCGAGCCCAATGTGGGCGATGTGGGCGTGCCCGATCCGCGGCTTGAGGATTTGGCGAAGATCGCCGGCAGCGCCCAGATCATCCCCACGCGGCTCACCTTCGTGGATATCGCCGGTCTCGTGAAAGGCGCTTCCAAGGGTGAAGGGTTGGGCAACCAGTTCCTCGCCAATATCCGCGAAACCGATGCCATCGCCCATGTGGTGCGATGCTTCGAGGATGGCGACATTACCCATGTGTCCGGCAAGATTGATCCCATCGCCGATATCGAAACCATTGAGACCGAACTGATGCTTGCAGATATGGATTCGCTCGAAAAGCGCGTCGTGGGCATCGAGAAGAAGGGCAAACAGGGTGACAAAGAGTCCAAGGAAATGGCGGACTTGATGAACCGCGCGCTGGTCTTGTTGCGGGAAGGCAAGCCCGCCCGATTGGTTGAACGCATGATCGATGAAGAAAAGACATTTCGCGGTCTCGGACTTCTATCTTCAAAGCCCGTTCTTTATGTCTGCAATGTCGAAGAAGCCTCCGCCGACAAGGGCAACGAATTTTCTAAGCAAGTTTTCGCCCGCGCCAAGGAAGAAAGTGCTGCCGCCGTTGTTGTCTCAGCGAAAATCGAAAGTGAAATTGCGGTTCTGCCGCTGGCCGACCAAAAGGATTACCTCGATGCCGTGGGCCTCGAAGAGCCGGGCCTGAACCGCGTTATCCGGGCCGGCTACGACCTTTTGCATCTTGTCACCTATTTCACCGTGGGCCCCAAGGAAGCCCGCGCCTGGACCATTACCAAGGGCACAAAAGCGCCTGCCGCAGCGGGCGTTATTCACACGGATTTCGAAAAGGGTTTCATCCGCTCGGAAACCATCGCTTTCGCCGATTATGTGCAGAACAAAGGCGAAGCGGGCGCCCGCGACGCCGGCAAGTTGCGGCTGGAAGGCAAGGACTATGTGGTTCTCGATGGCGATGTCATGCATTTCCGTTTTGCGAACTAGGCATGGGTAAACTCCAGCACTTTGAGGATTTTGAAGTGGGGCAGGTGATCGACCTCGGTACCTATGCGGTGACGGCCGCAGAAATCAAGGAATTCGCCAGGGAATTCGATCCGCAAGCCTTTCATCTCGATGAAGCCGCCGGCAAAGCTTCCCTGCTCGGCGGCCTCGCCGCCAGTGGCTGGCATGTCTGCGCCATGATGATGCGGTTACTTGCAGAATCGTGGTTGAACAAATCGGCCAGCATGGGTTCAAATGGTGTTCCGGAAGTGAAATGGCTGAAGCCTGTTTTGGCGGGCGAGACACTTTCGGCAGCCGTGACCATCATCTCAAAGCGGGTTTCATCCAAGCGACCTGAAATGGGGATTTTTCAATGCGTCGTTGAACTCTTCAATGAAGCTGGCGAAAAGAAATCCGAGATGACAGCCGTGGTCTTTATGCGAGTCAAAGCAGCATGTTAGGCCTTTTCCTTGAAGACATAGATGAAGGCCTGTCAGTTGATCTCGGCAGCTATCATTTCACCCGGGAAAATATTCTGAGATTTGCGCGGAAATATGATCCGCAACCCTTTCACTTGAGCGATGAAGGGGGTTTTCGCGGCCCTTTTGGCGGGCTTTCCGCCAGCGGCTGGCACACGGCTGCGGGTTGGATGAAGTGTTTTGTGGCCACGAATGATGCGGCGCGGGCGAAATTGCTGGCTGCTGGCAAAACCTCGCCGGAGGTCGGCCCCGGTCCAGGATTCACAAATCTCAAATGGCTTAAACCGGTCTATCCCGGCGATACGGTTCGCTATTCCAGCAGAGTAACCGGGAAACGCGAGTTGGCATCGCGGCCCCAATGGGGTCTCGTGTTTTCAATGAATGAAGGGTTCAATCAGAAGGACGAACTGGTGTTCAGCTTTGAGGGCAAGGTTTTCACGGCGCGCCTACCTTCACCCTGAGGTGCAAGCAACACGAGTCTCGAAGGGCTGGTCAATGCGGATAAAGGTGCTTCGAGGCTCACGGGCTTTGCCCGCGAGCACCTTAGCATGAGGGGGTGGTGAGTGAGAGCCAAATGAGCGGTGCTTGGGTATACATACTTCGCTGTGCTGACGGCAGTTACTACACCGGCTTGACGAAACAAGCGGAGCCGGAGGCACGTGAATGGGAGCACAATGAAGGAACCTATGAGGATTCCTACACGTCAACAAGGCGCCCCGTGAAACTTGTTTATGCCGAGAATTTTGAACTGGTCGTAGATGCGATAGCTGCAGAACGTCGGATTAAAGGCTGGTCGCGGCGCAAGAAGGAAGCCTTGATGGCTGGTGACTGGCAGAAATTAGTCGCGCTGTCGAAGAGGCGGGGTGGAAAATCTTAGTCCCTCACCCTGTGCCGCGAAGCGGCCTCGAAGGGCTGGTGGCCATGGAGCAGGTGCTTCGAGGCTCACTGGCTTTGCCCGCGAGCACCTCAGCATGAGGGGAAACGATGATCAGTGCCCCTCGAAGGATACAAGCGTGTGAACCTTCACATTTTTAGATCTGAGCTTTGCAGCTCCACCTAACTCCGGCAGGTCAATTACGAAAGCAGCGGCCACGACTTCGCCGCCGGATTTCCGGATGAGGTCGATTGCCGCTCCCGCGGTTCCGCCCGTAGCGATGAGATCATCAATCAACAGGATGCGGTCATCTTGCTTGATGGCATCGGCGTGAATTTCAATGGTATCAACGCCGTATTCGAGGGCGTATTCCTGGCCAATGGTGCGCGACGGCAGCTTGCCTTTCTTGCGAATGGGAATGAAGCCACGACCCAGGCTTGCAGCAACGGCACCACCCAGGATGAAGCCACGCGCTTCAATTCCCGCCACATAATCAATGTCGCCGCGCAGGAAAGGCCAGACGAGTTCATCAATGGTGGCGCGAAAGCCGTGGAGATCGGCCAGCAGGGTGGTGATGTCACGAAACATGATGCCGGGTTTTGGGTAATCGGGGATGGTGCGGATATAGCGCTTGATATCAAAGCCGTTTCGCAGGTCCATTGCTCAATTCCTTTAAGGCCATTTCACCGTGGGTGGCATGGAAGAAAGTATCGAATCCACATTGCCGCCGGTTTTCAAACCAAACAAGGTGCCGCGATCATAGAGCAGATTGAACTCAACATAGCGCCCGCGGCGGATGAGTTGTTCTTCGCGGTCAGCCTCGGTCCAAGGCGTGTGCATGTTCCGCCGCACGATTTCCGGGAAAGTGTTTAGAAATGTGGTTCCAACGGTCTTGACGAAGGCCAGGTCGGCATCGAAATTTTCTGAATTGAGATAATCGAAGAATATTCCGCCAATGCCGCGTGGTTCCTGGCGGTGGGGGAGATAGAAATATTCGTCACACCATTTCCTATATTTTTCATAGTCGGCAACCGAATGGGCGCTGCATGCGGCTTTGAAGGCGGTGTGAAAGCTCTTTGTGTCCGCGTCTTCCTGATTGCGCCTGCGATCCAGAACCGGTGTCAAGTCAGCACCGCCGCCAAACCAAGACTTTGATGTCACGACATAACGCGTGTTCAGGTGAAC
>JAHFPK010000121.1:0-2614 GCA_023266715.1 Hyphomicrobiales bacterium
ATTTCAGGCAACGCAGTTCACCTTGGCCGACATGGAAACGAGTTTGCAGGCGGCGCGCGCGCTTCTCTATCTCGCAGCGGACAAGGTGACAGGTCGAACACCCGATGCCACGCGCTTCTCCGCCATGGCCAAGCGCTTTGTGACTGACACATGCATGCAAGTTGCCGACCGGGCCCTCCAGCTCCATGGCGGCTATGGCTATCTCAAGGATTTTCCATCGAGCGAATCTACCGAGATCTCCGCGTGCATTCCATTCTTGAAGGCACCAACGAAATCATGAGGGTGATCATCGCGCGGGAGCTGTTGCGGCAATGAAGGCACAGAAGGTCATCATCAGCAGTGTCGGTGGTTGCGGCCGTATCACCTTGAATCGTCCGAAGGCCATCAACGCGCTTAACTTTGACATGTGCCGTACGATCATCGCTGCGCTGCAGTCATGGGAATTTGATCCGGAAATTGCAGCCATCATCATTGATCACAGCGATGGCCGTGGCTTCAGTGCTGGCGGCGATCTTCGCGCACTGTATGAAAATCTCGGCGATGGCGGCGGCAAAGCGCTCGATTTCTTCCGCACTGAATATCGTTTGAACCATTTGCTTTTCACATTGGCGAAGCCGTCCGTGTGTTTCATGGATGGCATCGTCATGGGCGGAGGGGCGGGTATCGCCATGCCGTCCCGCTACCGTGTTGCCACTGAAGCGACAACATTCGCCATGCCGGAAACCGGCATTGGTTTTTTCCCGGACGTTGGCGCTGGCTGGTTCCTGTCGCGTCTGCCGGACCGTATTGGTCAGTGGCTGGCGCTGACGGGCTCCAGACTCGATGGCGCCGATTGCGTCAGACTCGGACTGGCCACTCATTTTCTGCCACGTGACGGCCTAACGAGTGTGAAGGCCCGCATCAAAAAAACGCCGGATGAGCTCGAAGTTATCCTGAGCGATGCCTCGGTTTCGCCGCCCCCGGCTCGAATTGATGAAACTCATACCGATATTAACCGGCTGTTCGCTGCCGACCGGATTGGAGATGTTTTTGCGGTGTTGAATGCCGATCCATCCGTCTGGGCAAGAGAACAATTGGCGGAGATACTCAAGAAATCTCCACGCTCCTGCAAGGTGGCGCTGCGCGCGCTTGCCGAGTGCCGGACGCTTACGCAATTTGCCGAGATCATGCAGCTGGAATATCGCGTTTCCTCGCGGCTCGCCCGCAAGCCGGATTTCAACGAGGGTGTTCGGGCTTTCGTCATCGACAAGGACAACCGCCCAAAATGGACTCCGCCACGTTTCGAAGACGTGAGCGACGAAGAGATCGACGCAATCTTTGCGCCATTGCCTGAGAACGAGGAATGGACGCCACTGAAGAGGGAATGACCATGGCAATGATTGGATTCATCGGATTGGGGAACATGGGAACCGGCATGGCCGCCAATCTCGCCAAGGTGGGCCATGTGGTGCGGGCCTTTGATGTCTCGGAAGCAGCCCTTTCCCACGCCGTTGAGGTGGGAGCGGTGCGCGCGGGCTCGGTGACGGAGGCGGTTACGGGAGCCGACGCCGTTATCACCATGCTGCAGACGGGCCAACAGGTGCGGGATGTTTATGAAAATGAGGCCTTTGCAGCTGCCTCGCGCGAGGCAATTCTGATCGATTGTTCGACCATTGATGTGGCCACGGCGCGTGCCGTGGGTGAAGCAGCTGCAGGGCGCAGCATTGACATGGTCGATGCGCCGGTCTCAGGTGGCGTAGCAGGATCGATTGCTGCCACACTGACTTTCATGGTGGGGGGCACGGACAAGAGCTTTGCCAAGGCCCGGCCCTTCCTTGCAGCCATGGGCAAGGCGGTGATCCATGCAGGGCCAGCGGGTTCCGGACAGGCCGCAAAAATCTGCAACAACATGTTGTTGGGGGCATCGATGATTGCCACGGCCGAGGCTTTCAACCTGGCGATCAGACTAGGCCTCGATCCGCAGGTGTTCTTTGATATCAGTTCGAAGGCCTCCGGCCAGTGCTGGTCGATGACCAGCTATTGCCCTGTGCCGGGGCCTGTGCCAGCCGCTCCTTCCAATCGCAATTATGATGGCGGCTTCATGTCCGCGCTCATGCTGAAGGATTTGAAGCTCGCCATGGCGGCCTCGCAGGCAACAGGCGCCAGCGTGCCCATGGGAGCGCTGGCCGAAAGCCTTTATCAGAACTTCGTAAACCTTGGCGGCGCACCAAAGGATTTTTCCGCCATCATCAAGCTGCTGGATGGAAGCTGGCGCAAGGAGGGATGAATTTTTTCATCTTCTCCCGCGCCGCAGGCGTGGGAGAGGACGAAGTAGCCTACCTCGTCTCTTCAAAAATCTCGCGGCCAATCAGCATGCGACGGATTTCGGAGGTGCCGGCGCCGATCTCGTAGAGCTTGGCATCGCGTAAAAGTCGGCCCGCAGGATAGTCATTGGTATAGCCATTGCCGCCGAGCATTTGGATCGCTTCAAGTGCCATCTGGGTTGCTTTTTCCGCTGCATAGAGAATGCAGCCCGCCGCATCCTTGCGCGTAGTCTCACCTCGATCGCAAGCTGCGGCCACGGCATAGACATAGGCTCGTGTCGCACTCAAGCTGACATACATGTCGGCGAGTT
>JAHFPK010000121.1:2714-7932 GCA_023266715.1 Hyphomicrobiales bacterium
GCTGCATAGAGAATGCAGCCCGCCGCATCCTTGCGCGTAGTCTCACCTCGATCGCAAGCTGCGGCCACGGCATAGACATAGGCTCGTGTCGCACTCAAGCTGACATACATGTCGGCGAGTTTGCCCTGCATGAGTTGGAATTCGCCAATGGCTTTGCCGAATTGTTTACGTTCGTGGATATAGGGGACGACCACATCAAGACAGGCCGCCATGATACCGAGGGGACCTGCCGACAACACGACACGTTCATAGTCGAGGCCAGACATCAGAATGCGAACCCCTTCGCCTTCCGCGCCGAGCCGGTTCTCGAACGGTATCTCGCAATCCTTAAAGACGAGTTCGCAGGTGTTGGAACCGCGCATGCCGAGCTTGTCGAGCTTTGGCGACCGCGAAAATCCGGACATAGTGCCTTCGACCAGAAAGGCGGTGATGCCTTTCGCGCCCGCATTCGGATCTGTCTTGGCGTAAACGACAAGCGTATTTGCGTCAGGGCCGTTGGTGATCCACATCTTGCGGCCGCTGAGGATGTAACGGTCGTTGCGCTTTTCGGCCCTGAGCTTCATCGAGACCACATCCGAGCCCGACTCGGACTCAGACATGGCAAGCGCTCCCACATGTTCACCCGAAATGAGCTTTGGCAGAAAGCGCCGCTTCTGTTCCACAGTTCCATGGCGATTGATCTGGTTGACACAGAGATTGGAATGCGCGGCGTAGGACAGGCCCACGGAAGCTGAAGCGCGACTCAATTCTTCCACTGCCACACAATGGGCGAGGTAACCCAGCCCCGCGCCGCCGTACTCTTCGCTTGCCGTGATGCCGAGAAGGCCAAGTTCCCCCATTTCCTTCCAGAGATGCATGGGAAACTGGTTGCTGCGGTCGATATCAGCAGCAAGCGGGGCCACGCGCTCGCGGGCAAAGCGGCGTACACTCTCCCGCAGCATTTCGGTATCGCTGTTTGTTGCGTAGATCAGACCAGATTCATACATTTATTGCTTTCCGAGAAAACCGGTCCCCTGCTGACATTACCGTGATTGCGGCCTAATTCAAATCGGGAGTAGCATGGGTTAAACAGCAACGAGAGCCGCTTGCCATGAAGCACGACTCCTCACTCCGCCTGCATATTCCTGAATCGCGGTTCAGGCCCGGTGACGTGCCGGATTTCAATTATCTCGATTTACCGAAAGCGGGCGATGCCAAGCGTCCGGCAATTGATGCCAAAGCTTCCCAAACACGCGATCTTGCCTATGGACTGGTGCGGGTGATTGACGATCAAGGAGTACCGATAGGCCCATGGGACCCGAAGCTCGATCCCGAAACTCTGCGCAAGGGTCTTCGCTACATGCTGCAAACGCGGGTGTTCGATGATCGCATGTTCAAGGCGCAGCGTCAGGGCAAGACGCCATTCTACATGAAATGCACCGGCGAGGAGGCGGTGTCCGTGGCCCAGGCGCTGGCCATCAATCGCGATGACATGTGTTTTGCCTCCTATCGCCAGCAGGGCCTGCTGGTCGCGCGGGACTGGCCGGTATTCGATCTCATGTGCCAGATCTATTCAAATGGACTCGATCGCTTGAAAGGGCGGCAACTGCCGGTGCTCTACTCTGTACGGGAAGCTGGCTTTTTTTCGCTCTCCGGCAATCTTGGAACACAGTTTCCACAGGCGGTGGGCTGGGCCATGGCTTCGGCCTACAAGCGTGATACCAAGATTGCTGCGGCCTGGATCGGCGAGGGCGCTTCGGCGGAGGGTGATTTCCATCAAGCGCTTACATTCGCTGCAGTCTATCATGCGCCAGTCATTCTCAACCTCGTCAACAACCAATGGGCGATCTCATCGAGCCAGGGCGTTGCGGGCGGGGAGGAAACAACCTTCGCTTCGCGCGCCGTGGGCTTCGGCTTTCCCGGCATTCGCGTTGACGGCAATGATTTTCTCGCCGTCTATGCGGTGTCGCGCTGGGCCGCCGAGCGGGCGCGCAGCAATCATGGTCCCACCCTCATTGAACATTTTACCTATCGCGCCGCACCGCACTCAACCAGCGACGATCCGAGCCGCTACCGCCCCGGCGACGAATACCAGCACTGGCCGCTGGGCGATCCGATTATTCGACTCAAGGCGCATCTCTTGCGCATCGGCGAATGGGACGAAGCGCGCCATGCCGCGCTCACGGCTGAACTTGAAGAACAGGTTGATACTGCAAACAAGAAGGCACAGAAGCTTGGTGTTCATGGCGGCGGTCCCTATCATGATCCCAGCACCATGTTTGAAGATGTTTACAAGGAAATGCCTTGGCATCTGCGCGAGCAGCAGGCGGAATTGGCGCACTTCAAGGAGAAAAAACCTTGACCTCGATGAACATGGTGCAGGCGCTCAATTCAGCCATGGACGTGATGCTCGCCCGTGACACCAACGTGCTGATCTTCGGTGAGGATGTAGGCTTCTTCGGTGGCGTGTTCCGCGTAACTGAAGGATTACAGCAACGCTATGGCGAGCAGCGCGTGTTCGATGCACCGATCGCCGAAAGTGGACAGATTGCCGTGGCGATTGGCATGGGAGCCTATGGATTGCGTCCGGTGGTTGAATGCCAATTCGCTGATTACATCTATCCGGCCTTTGACCAGCTTGTCTCGGAAGCGGCACGCCTGCGTTATCGCTCGGCGGGAGAATTCAATGCGCCGATCACCGTGCGGGCACCCTATGGCGGCGGCATTTTCGGTGGCCAGACCCACAGCCAGAGTCCGGAAGGCCTGTTCACCCATGTCTGTGGTCTCAAGACCGTGATCCCGTCCAACCCCTATGATGCCAAGGGGCTGTTGATCAGCGCCATCGAGGACGATGATCCGGTGCTGTTCTTCGAGCCGAAGCGGCTCTATGCCGGACCCTTCGACGGCCATTATGAAAAGCCGGTAGAGACCTGGGCGAAACATCCGGCAGGCGAAGTTCCGGCTGGATATTATGCGATCCCGCTTGGCAAGGCGGCAGTGGCGCGGGCAGGCGAGGCGCTCACCATTCTGGCCTATGGCACCATGGTGCATGTGGCGCTTGCAGCCGCTGCCGAGACCGGGGTGGACGCGGAAATCCTTGATCTCCGTTCTTTGATGCCGATGGACATCGAGGCGATCACGGCCTCGGTTGAGAAAACTGGACGCTGCCTGATCGTGCACGAAGCAACCCGTACCAGCGGTTATGGTGCAGAGCTTTCAGCCCTGGTGCAGGAACGCTGCTTTTATCACTTGGAAGCACCAATCCTGCGCGTCACCGGGTGGGACACGCCATACCCCCGCGAGTTCGAGTGGGAATATTTCCCGGGGCCGCTTAGGGTAGCTGAAGCGATCCGCAAGATCATGGCAGGGTGAAGCAAGATGGGCCGTTTTGTTTTCAAGCTTCCCGATGTGGGCGAAGGCGTTGCCGAAGCCGAGATTGTGAAATGGCATGCTGCCGTTGGTGATGACATTCGTGAAGAGCAACCGCTTGTCGACATCATGACCGACAAGGCGACGGTGGAGATTGTTTCTCCGGTATCGGGGCGCATCGTTTCGCGCAACGGTGAAGAAGGCAGCAAGCTTGCCGTAGGTTCCGAATTCGTCGTATTCGAGGTGGAAGGCGGTGAGGCCGCAGTACCGCCTGAATCAGTTGCCGTAATCGCCAAACAGGTCAAGCCTGCGGCCAGGCCCAAACCAACGGGAAAAGCGCTGGCCCCGCCCGCTGTCCGTGCTCGTGCAGCAGCTCTTGGCATTGATCTTTCCTCAATTACAGGGTCCGGACCTGCAGGCCAAATTCAGCATAGCGACCTTGATGCGGCCCTGGTTGCAAGGCAGGGCGCGGCTCCCCCTTCCGCAAAACCAGTGATGGGCGCCAAGGAAGAGGGCGCCGAAGATATCAAAATTTTTGGCCTCCGGCGTCGCATCGCCGAACGCATGCAGGATGCCAAGCGGCGAATTCCGCATTTCGCCTATGTTGAAGAGGTCGATGTGACGGACCTAGAGGCTTTGCGGGCTGAACTCAATGCCGCGCTAGATGCGCGCGGCCATCTCACGGTGCTTGCGTTTTTGATCCGTGCCTTGGTCAAAGCCATTGCTGACCATCCCGGCGTTAATGCACATTTCGATGATGCGGAAGGCGTAATCCGCCGCTTCACGTCTGTTCATGCCGGCATTGCCACGCAGACCGGGCGCGGACTGCTGGTGCCGGTGATCCATCACGCCGAAACCATGGACCTATGGCAAATAGCGGCGGAAATTGTGCGATTGAGCCAAGCCGCACGGTCGGGCAAGTCATCGCGCGAAGAACTTACCGGTTCGACGATCACCGTCACCAGCCTTGGGGCATTGGGCGGCATCGCCGCGACGCCAATCATCAATCCACCGGAGGTGGCGGTGATCGGCGTCAACCGCATTGCTGAGCGCCCGATGGTGCAGGGCGGCGCAATCGTCATCCGCAAAATGATGAACCTGTCATCGTCCTTCGATCATCGCATCGTCGACGGCTTCGACGCAGCGGCATTGATCAAGGCGGTGAAAGACGGCCTCGAAGCTCCAACATCACTTGTCACGGTGCCTTTGCCGGCGACCGGCGTAAGGGAGCATTAGCTTTGCCCAAAACAAGCAAGAAAATTCTGCTTATTGGCGAAACATGGATGAGCTCTGCCTCGCATTTCAAGGGGTTTGACCAGTTTGGCAGCGTCACCTTCCATTCCGGTGCGGAACCTCTGGCCAAGGCACTTGCGGGAACGCCATTCGAATTGATCCATATGCCCGCCCATGAAGCGGTTGAAAAACTCCCCTTCGATATAGCCGGCTTGAGCGCCTTCGATGCCATCCTGCTGTCTGACATCGGCGCAAATTCACTGTTGCTCCATCCCGATGTCTGGCTGCGTGGAAAGCCAGTGCCAAACCGCCTCAAGCTCTTGCGCGATTGGACGGCTGGCGGAGGAGGGCTGGCCATGATCGGCGGCTATTTCAGTTTTCAGGGCATTGATGGCCGCGCCCGCTGGCATCGCACGGCGGTGGAGGAGGCTCTTCCCGTAGAATGCCTGCCCTATGACGACAGGATTGAAGTGCCGGAAGGGTTTAGGGCCGATGTACACAAACACATGACTCATCCCGTATTAAAAGGGATCGAAGGTGAATGGCCGCTTCTACTGGGCGCCAATGAAGTCAGGATCAAGAAGCTTGAAGGCGTTGAAGTCCTGGCAAGCCTTCCAGTGGAGCAGGGAGGGCACCC
>JAHFPK010000122.1 GCA_023266715.1 Hyphomicrobiales bacterium
TCAAGAACCTGATCGACGGCATGAACGCCGAACTCCACCGCAATATCGCCCGGGCCGATGAGGCCATCAGCTTTCACGAGCGCGCCCTGGAGATCATCGCCGAGTATGAATTCGAGTTTGAAAAGCAGCAGCAGGTGCAGTTCTATGCAACAGCAGTTAATTCCCAGACCGGAAGTTGGTTCAAACTCTGACATTCCCCATTCTTCTCCGCTATAGTGGCTCCCAATAAAGGAGCCCAATGAATGACGAAGAAGAAGGCAAAAGCCAAAGAGCCTGCGCATGTAGGCCGCCCGCCAAAATACAATAAATCATTCGCCAAGCGCATTGTTGATCGCATGGCCCAGGGCTACTCCCTCACCGCTGCCGCAGCAGACTGTGACATTCACCGCGACACGGTCTATGACTGGGAAGCAAAATACCCGGAATTTTCCGACGCTATAAGGCTTGGAAGGGCAAAAAGGGTGTCTTTTCTTGAGCTTGGCTTAATCGGAGCCCCCGACGGCCCGACTGTTACAAGCCGCATATTCGCCCTCAAGAACGCCTCGCCGCAGGAATGGCGCGAGAAGACCGAGGTGCAATTCACTCCTCCAGACCTCTCAGGCTTGAACAAAGATGACCTCGACCTCCTTGACGCAATTGCTGCGCGAGCGGCCCGACTTGGTGCAGGAGGCGATAAGGCTTGAGCGGGAGAAGCGCTCGCGCGCCGAACGCCAGGTCCAGATCGACGCCAACCTCTCGGTAATCCAGCAGGACCGCGAGGTCTGCAAAAGCTTTGTGGAATTCATCAGATCGGCTTGGCACATCGTTGAGCCTTCAAATCCCTATGTGCATGGCTGGCATGTCAATGCTCTTTGCCAGCACTTGACCGCAATTTCCAACGGTCAAATAACGCGTCTGCTTATTAACATTCCGCCAGGCACGGCTAAGTCCCTGATTGTATCTGTTTTTTGGCCAGCATGGGAATGGGGACCTGCCGGCATGCCAACCATGCGTTACATCAGCACGAGCTATAGCGCCGATTATGTGAAGCGGGATAGCCGGCGAATGCTGTCCTTGGTCCAGTCCGAATGGTATCAGCAGCGCTGGCCCATCGAAATGACCCGTGAAGGCGAGGCCAGCTTTGAAAACATTCACAGGGGATTTCGAGAGGGTGTGCCGTTCAGCCGTTTAACCGGAGGCCGCGCGCATCGCCTCATCCTTGATGACGTTCATTCTACCGAAATGGCTGAATCCGTCGCTGAACGGGCGACCACCGCGCGCATATTCAGGGAATCGGTGCCTACGCGGCTTGTCGAGCCAAAGACGTCAGCCATCGTAATCATCATGCAACGCCTGCACGTAGAGGATGTCTCTGGAATTGCTCTGTCTTTCAAGGGCAGTCCCTACACCCACCTTTGCCTTCCGATGGAATTTGAGGCAGACCGGGCCTGCGTGACGTCAGTGGGATTCAAAGACCCACGCACCGAAGAAGGCGAATTGCTCTTTCCGGAGCGCTTTCCCCGTGAAGTTGTCGAGCGCGACAAGGCCATCATGGGTTCATTTGCCGTAGCCGGCCAGTTCCAACAGCGCCCGACCCTGCGCGAAGGTGGCATGTTCAAGCGGGAATTCTTCCGCATTGTCGAGGCAGCGCCAACTGCCACCCGCTGGGTGCGCTTCTGGGATATTGCAGCCACGGCCGCACAAATGGGCAATGATCCAGCTTGGACCGTTGGCCTCAAACTTGGCCGCCAGCCCGATGGCCGCTTCATCATCGCCGATGTGAATCGGCTGCGCGCCGAGGGCAACGGGGTGCGCAAGATGATCAAAAGCACAGCAATTGCCGACGGTCCGCATGTCGAGATCGGCCTGCCGCAGGATCCCGGTGCTGCGGGCAAGATTGTGGCTCAGGATATGGTCTTGATGCTGGCGGGCTTTATCGTCAGCGCCGCCCCTGAATCAGGTGATAAGGTGCAGCGCGCCTCACCGGTGGCGGCACAGGCCGAGGCTGGCAATATTGACCTCCTGAAGGGCGATTGGAACGAGGCTTTCCTTTCGGAATCTGCTGATTTCCCGGGCGGCAAGTTCAAGGACCAAATCGACGCCCTCTCTGGGGCTTTCGCCAAACTGATAGGAGCGACCGTGTTTGACATCTCAGAAGAATTCATCGCCATGGACCCAGTCAAAGTGCAGGCCATTTGGCCCCGGGTGGGCGCCATCTGGATCAGCCGGGAGAAATTCACCGCGGTCTGGCTGGCCCATGATTTAGTGAGTGACACGGTCTACGTCTACGATTGCCTCACTGCCCCGCGGCAGGACATGGCCATCCATGCCAATGCGCTGCGCAGGAAAGGCCCATGGGTGCCGATGCTGTTTGATCTTGAGGCGGCGGGCCGCAAGAAGGAGGAGGGCATCCGGCTGGCCCAGGCGCTGGATGAACTCGGCATTCCGATATTTGCAGTCAAATTCGATGAGGGTGCGGCCATGGAGGTGCTGGGCTCACGGCTTAACATTTCCAGCCTCTGGGTGTTCAATCATCTCCTGCCATGGTTTGCCGCCTACCGGAGGCTCACCCGCAATGACAAGGGCGAGATCGTGGGCGATGATTCGGGCGTCTTCCATGCCACCGGGCTGGCGCTGCATTCAGGGCTGGAGATCGCCATCACCGAAAACCGGGCGGAGAGTGATGCGAAGGGATTTGATCCTGCGTCACTGGACGCCAATCCCGTGACGGGGTATTGATGGCCATGGTGAGTAAAATCAGATACACCATCAAATGGTCGAGAAAGCACGGCGGCATCATGCAGTGCAAAAATCTGACCCCAAGGTTGCTGGTGGCGAGGCTGTACAAGGCGATCAGGTCCTCTGGGTCAATAACGGTTCATGAAATCGCAAGGGATAAGCCACATCAAGGAACTTGAGAAACTCCCCGAACAGGCGTAGAAGCGAATCAATTAAGGAGCGCCGAATGAACACAAGCGAGAGACCCCGTGTGATTATCTGCCAGGGCCCGCCGCGCTGCGATGCTGACGCAGTGCTGAATCCCAAGCCAATGCCCTGCCCCTGGTGCCGCATTGAAGAAGTCCAGGCAGATGGCACAATTACCGTCATTCAGGAGCCAGCAAGCACATGACCCAAGCAGCTCAATATGTTGCCACCGTGCGCAAGGTGAAGGTTATCACCAACGATTTCATGGGCGCGCTTTTCTTTGCTGGCCTGATTGAAGATTGGGTAGGCAGCGTTGCCAAGATCACAAAAAAGACCTCCCCAAACGGTGACAAAATACACACGGTTTGGGAGGTTGAGCCAAGGAGAAAAGCGTCATGACCACCAAACGCAAGAGGGGTACGCCCCGTCCAGCCGAGATATACCGTGGGGCCATCCGAAACGCTGAGGAAATGCTGGTGGCCTTGGAGGATGACAAGGACGTGGCCGATGCCACTGCTTCCCTCAAGGAATACCAAGTTCTGGGCGGCAAACCCTCGCCGAATTCAAGAAGGAACTCGGACTATGATCACCCTCTCCCGCCGCAAACTCCTGGGCGGGCTTTCCGCCTTCATCGCAGCGCCTGCCATCGTGCGCGTGGCAAGCCTCATGCCGGTGAAGGCTTTGCCAGTGGCTGTCGTGGATGATGGGTTTTGGTTCAATGCCGCAGAATATGAGGCTCTTACTGAACAGTCCGTCGCAAGGCTTGCCGCCTACATGCAGCAGCGCAGGATTCTTGAGGAGGGGATTAGGAGATTTTGGAAAGCACAGTTCTTGGACTTGCAAGCCAACCCAAATCGGCATATCGACCAGATCGTCGGCTGACCTTCCCTCCCCCATTTGTCAGCCTCTCGGCAAGAGCCCCGTCGCTTGAGAACTTCTGGGCTCTTGTCTTTTTCGGGAACTGTGATAGAGGTGGCTTGCTGCAAAAGGGGTCCGGACAAACGCGCCGGATGAGATATGCGGAAAAAGCGGCAGAACCACTTCCTGACTGTGTGGGCCGCCTCTGCACTTGGCTATATTCATCCAGCGTTAGATGGATGGTCCGGTGTCGAGAGTGTTGGGGCGACGAGCAAGGCAAGACGTAAATCATGGAAACTAAAGCTCGAACGGTTGGCCTGCCCCATGATGCTGAAGGGCCACGAACTTCAATGCTGCACTTTGTCGGTTTCAGGGATGACCGCTACCACAACGCAGTCCGCGTTTTCGGCCAGCCCGACTTCGTGCATCAGCGCTGGGACTGGCGCACCATCCAGGAATTCACGGATGGCGATACGCTGATTTTTGCAACGGGTGACGAACACAAGCCGCTGGCAAGGTATAGCTATGACGACAGTTCATTTTTCTGAGAGCCAGCAATAGCAATTCTACCTTCGTCTAAAGGTAGGACTGCGGACTTTGAATCCGTCAATCATGGTTCGAATCCATGAGGTAGAGCCACTTTCCAAAACCCCAAACGCCCTCTCCCCAATTGGCTATCTTGGCTCCAATCAATAAGGAGCCAATCAATGAATCTGCCCCTCCCCGGACTAGGACAAGGCCTGAAAGCCAACACCCTGCTGCGCCCCGAGCGCTGCGAAAAATGCAAATGGCACGCCGCGGTATCTGGCCAGCCCCATCTTGAGTGCCGGCGCAATCCGCCTATCCCCCACCTCCTCAACACCCCGCGAGGCATGCAGACCATGTGCGTATTTCCCATCGTGAGTGGAGAACATTGGTGTGGCGAATATGCCAGATCAATCGAGGGCGTTAACTGATGGCCCTTGCCGAGATCGCTGGCCGCGTTCCGCCGCAAACTCCTCCTCCTGCTGCCGATGACACGCTGGAGCGGGAGATGCTCATGCAGCGCCAGGAGAATGATCCCGAGACGCAAGGCGAACCAGGCGCTCAGAAAGAACCGGAAGACCCCGTAGCCCGCCTGATGCGCTGGGGCGACCCCAAGATCAATCTCAACATCGCCATGGAACTGACCGACGAGCAACTATCCACAATCGGCCAGAAGGTGATCGAGGAAGTCCAGATCGACGAAACCAGCCGCAAGGAATGGCTGGAGACCGGCCGCAAGGCGATGGACCTCTGCTTGCAGAAGGCGGTGCCTAAGACTTCGCCATGGAGTGGAGCGTGTTTTTCACTTGATACTGACATTCTAACGGATCGTGGATGGAAGCCTATTGGTGACGCCAAGGCAGGCGATATGGTCCTGAGTCGGGCTCCTGACGGCACCGCAGACTATTATCCGATCACCCAGACATTCCGCCACGCCGCCACTCACGTTATTCATTTCAAGGGCAAGAGCATTGACTTGATAGTGACGCCTAATCACAAGATGCTCGTGGAAACTGAGTATTACAGTTCTCGCTCTGCAAAGGTGCGCTACAAGAGACGAAAAGGCACCCAATTCATTGGCGATAGTCAGTTCATCTATGCCAGCGATTTTCTCAAATATAAGCTCGGAAGCCATTACATTCCTGTGACTTCATCGTGGGCTGGGGGCGTTTCACCGCAAGCGGTGTATGGGATTCCGGCCAAAGCCTACGTTCGGTTTCTTGGCTGGTATATCGCGGAAGGGTGGGGGTGCTATGCCACTAAGAACCTCCATACGCTCAAGAATGGCGTCACAAAAGATTACGGGCCAACGACCAGCAGCTTTGGAATTGCTCAATCAAAAAAAGCCAATCCGGCAAAGTACGAGCTGCTGAAACAAGATATCGAAGCGTGCGGTTTCACCTTCCAAGAAAGGGAGGAAGGTTTTACGGTCCACGCTCGCTCAATGCCAGAAATGATGAAGGCGGAACTGCGTGCGCTAGGACGTGCTGGCGATAAGCATGTTCCGCATCATGTGATGGCATTCGGGAATGAACTTCTCGCCGAATTACTTGGCACGATGATCGCTGGCGATGGACATGTACGACGGCGCGCTGGCAAGCAAGAGAATCACAGCTATTACACGATTTCGGCTTTACTGGCCGATCAAGTGCAGGAAATTTGTCAAAAACTAGGAATGAGAGCGACGATAGTCAGCCGCGAATCCAGACTCGGCGGCGTTATAAATGGAAGGCAAATCACCACCGCGAACACCAACTATTCGGTCAGCATCAATCGCAAACCACGGATTAAGGTAGCGACCCTGAAGCGAAGCCTTGTGCCATACGGAAAGGATGTCGCTTGCGTCGAAGTAGCGCCTCATCATACCGTCTATGTGCGCCGCAACGGAAAGGCGTTGTGGTGTGGAAATTCCAACGTCATATTCCCCTTAATGACAACCGCAGCAGATCAGTTTGCCAGCAGGGCCTATCCAGCAATTATTATGAACCGCAACGTGGTGAAGGGCGTCATTTCTGGCGATGACGACGGCATTCCGCAGATTGATCCAAATACCGGTCAACCGGCGGTCAATCCGCAGACAGGCCAGCCCGTCTGGCTACAGGAGCCTGGCGCCAAGGCCAAGCGGGCAAGCCGCATCGGCGATCACATGAGCTGGCAACTCATCGAAGAGCAGAGCGAGTGGGAAGGCGAAACCGATACCTTGCTCCATGTCCTTCCCGTTGTCGGCTGCGAATTCCGCAAATCCTATTATGATCCTGACCTTGGCCGCAATGTCGCCACCCGCGTGAGCGCGGAAAATCTGATCATCAACTACTGGGCGAAATCCATGGAGACCGCGCCCAGGCTTACCGAGGTGATCAGCCTCTATCCCTACGAGATCAAGGAGCGCGTGGCCTCGGGCTTCTATAAGGATCATACATACATCTCCCGTCCCGCCGGAGCCAAGGTGGATTCGACTGACCGGGACGCGCCGCACACTTTCTACGAGCAGCACCGCCGGCTCGACCTTGACGAGGATGGCTATCCGGAACCCTACATCGTCACCATCCACAGGGATTCGATGAAGGTGGCGCGCATCATCGCGGGCTACGATGTAGAGGAAGGCATCAAGACCAATGCTGAGACCGGCAAGATCGCCGTGATCAAGGCGGTCCACTACTACACCAAGTATGATTTCATGCCCAACAAGGAGGGCGGAATTTATGGCTGGGGCTTCGGCCATCTTCTGAGCCATATCAACATTTCGATCAACACCGTGCTCAACATGCTGATCGACGCCGGGACCCTCCAGAACACCGGGGGCGGCTTTGTCGGCAAGGGCCTGTCAATGCACTCCGGCAACCTGTCTTTCCGGCCAGGCGAACTGAAACCCGTATCAGCCATAGGCTCCACCATCCGCGATTCGGTCTACATGCTGGAGCACCGCGGGCCATCCACGGTACTGTTCAGCCTTCTGGGCACCCTGCTTGAGGCAGGCAAGGACATTTCCTCGGTGAAGGACATCCTGTCCGGCGACCTCAAGGCCCAGACCATGTCGCCAACGGTGTTCATGGCGCTGGTCGAGCAGGGCCTCAAGGTCTTCACCGCCATCTACAAGCGCATCCACCGCAGCCTCAAGGATGAGTTTGAAAAACTGTTCCGGCTCAACCGCCTCTATCTCGAAGAGCAGGCGTCCTACCGCAAGGGCGCGGCCTGGCACAAGATCAGGCGTGAGGACTACGAGGCCGACACTGGCGTTGATCCGGTTTCCGATCCCACCATGGTGGTCGATGCCCAGCGCATGGCGCGCACCCAGGTGCTGGCGGAATTCAAGGACGATCCCCTCTGCGACGGCATTGAGATCAGGCGCCGCATCTTCGAAGCCGCCTCCATTGCCGATATCGACAAAATCCTCAAAGGCAAACAGGACACTAATCCCGAACTCATAATGAAAGCTGCGGAATTGGAACTCCGCGCAGTCGATGTGAAGGCGGGCGTGCTGCTCAAGATAGCACAGGCTCTTAATCAAATGGCTCAGGCTGATGCCAAAATAATGGAGCCGATGCAGACGTGGACGCAACTACAATTAACAGGATTGCAAAGTGAATACGAAAGACTCAACGCAGGAAACAAACCCAAT
>JAHFPK010000424.1 GCA_023266715.1 Hyphomicrobiales bacterium
AGGAGTTCCACGCATCCCAGATGAAGAAGCCAATGCCGACACCACCCGTGAGCATTTCAGCGGCAACGATGGCAAGCCAAGACAGGCCGATACCGATGCGTAGCCCCGTGAAAATATAAGGAGCAGCAGCTGGCACCATGATCCTGAAAAAATACTCCGCCGGATTGAGGCGCAGCACGGCAGCCACATTTCGGTAATCCTGCGGAATGTTGCGCACCCCCGCCGCCGTATTGATCAAAACCGGCCAAACCGAGGTAATGAAAATCACGAATATCGCCGAAGGATTGGAGTCACGAAACGCCGCCAGGGAAATCGGCAGCCATGCAAGAGGTGGAATGGTGCGCAGAACCTGAAAAATTGGATCAAGTCCGCGCATCGCCCAAACCGATTGTCCGACAAGCGCCCCCATCAAAATGCCGACAACAGCGGCAAAGCCAAAACCAATGGCAACGCGCTGCAAAGACGTGAACACACGCCAGCCAAGCCCGATATCTTGTGAGCCAAAATCAAAGAAAGGATTCACAATCAGGTCATTGGCATCCGTCCAGACCTGCAAGGGAGACGGCAGGGCCGAACCTGCCGCACCAAATGATAACTGCCAAATGATCAGAAGCACCGCCGTCATGATCAATGGCGGCAGCACTTTTTCACTGATGGAAGAAAGGCGATGCAAGAGGGGACGAGATGGTGACTTCATCCGTGGCGTGAAAGCGACAACACTTTCCTCCCGCGGTTCTTCCACTGTTTGGCGTACCATGGCTATTTTCCGTGCAGTGGCCGTCATGCTCTTGCAGTCCTTCCCATTATTCCAGTTAGGCGATTTTCTTGATCGCAAGGCCTTCGAGATAGGCAGTGATATTGTCGGGATCAAAAACCTTGCCATCGAAGAAAGTTTCAGGCCCTCGCGAAGGCGATGCCGGAAGATCGGTGACGCCCAGATCCTTTGCCGCCTCCAGCCAAAGGTCTTGCCGGTTCACCTTGTCAACCAGCGCCTTCACATCCGTGTCAGGCGCAAATTTTCCCCAACGGATATTCTCCGCAATGAACCATGAGTCATGGCTCTTGAATGGATAGGATACGTGATCCGCCCAGAATTTCATTTGGAGGCTTTCGTCGTGCACGGTTCTTCCATTGCCGTAATTGATATCGCCCTTGAGCCTGCCGATAATGTCCGCTGGCGGAACATTGAACCACTGGCGCTTGCCGACGATGGCCGCTAGCTCATCCTTGTTCTCCATGGCTTCGCACCATTGCTGGGCTTCCATGACAGCCATGAGAATGGCCTTCACCGCATTGGGATTTTTCTCAACCCAGTCGGCGCGCATCGAAAGCGCCTTCTCCGGGTGGCCCTTCCACAATTCGCCTGTGGTTGCAGCCGTGAAGCCGATACCCTGGTTGACGAGTTGCTCGTTCCAGGGTTCGCCCACGCAGAAGGCATCCATGTTGCCGACCTTCATATTGGCAACCATTTGCGGTGGCGGCACAACGATGGTGGAAACATCGGTCTCAGGATTGATGCCGCCAGCGGCCAGCCAATAGCGCAACCAAAGATCATGGGTGCCACCAGGGAAGGTCATGGCCACTTTGACGTCTTTGCCCGCGGCCTTCTTCGCTTCAAATGCAACCTTCAGTTTGGAAGCATCGAGGCCAACGCCCGTGTCCTTGAATTCGTTTGAAACAGAAATGCCCTGGCAGTTGTAATTGAGCCGCGCCAGAATTGACATCGGCACTTCAACATTGTTTTGCGTCACCTTGCCGGTGCTGATGAGATAGGGCATGGGCGAAAGAATGTGGGCGCCATCAATGCCGTTGGCTTCACCGCCCAGAACGAGATTATCGCGGGTCGCTGCCCAGGAGGCCTGCTTGGCAACTTCAACGCCAGGCATGCCGTATTTTTCAAAGAGGCCTTTTTCCTTGGCAATCACCAAGGGAGCTGCATCGGTCAGCGCGATGTAGCCGAGCTTTGCACTCGTTACTTCCGGCGCAGCCGCAGCCGCGTAAGCTCCACTCGGCATGAGTTGGCGCGCAGCGGTCAGCAGTGCCGCCGTCGCCAAAGAGCGCTTGATAAAGGATCGTCGGTTTAGGTGGGTGGAAATGAAAGGCATCACGAAATCTCCTGAATAGGTGTCTGGTCACGGCCTCCAAAAAACAAAAACGCCACAGGAATTTTCGGGATTGGCTCTCATCGAGGCCAACTCCCTAAACTCCGGCGGCGTTGCCGTTCGGCCCGATTCTGAGCCTTCTGATGGAAACCAACTGTGGTTGCTGGGGTTTTCTAAGCACG
>JAHFPK010000425.1 GCA_023266715.1 Hyphomicrobiales bacterium
GATGCCGTTGCTTCCGCCCGCCTCACCGCGATCAATGTCCTTGCCCAGTTGCGCGATGCCTGTGGCGGCGATCTTGACCGGGTGAAACGCATAGTAAAGCTTCTGGGCTTTGTGAATTGCACGCCGACGTTCGGAGAGCAACCCAAAGTCATCAATGGCGCCTCGGATCTGATGGTTGAAGTGTTTGGTGAAATAGGCCGCCATGCGCGTTCTGCCGTAGGTGCGCCGGCACTTCCCTTCAATCTCTCGGTCGAGGTTGAAGCCATCGTGGAAATTGAATAGGCATGCGGTTTTCGCCGCAACTCCGCGATCTGGAATGGCTGGTGGCGCGCCCCATTGCGCACCGCGGGTTGCACACCGCAAGCACAGGCATCATTGAAAATACGGAAAGCGCCTTTGCTGCGGCTATTCACCATGATTATGCCATTGAATGCGATGTGCAATTAACAGCAGATGATAAAGTCGTTGTTTTCCATGACGATGACTTGGATAGGCTGACCGACGCAAAAGGCCCTGTAAAGGCGTTTACCTCCAAGGAGTTGAAAGGCGTAAAGCTGAAATCAACCACTGACCGCATGCAGACATTGGCGGAATTGCTTGAACAGGTGAATGGGCGCTCCAGCCTTGTCATTGAGCTCAAATCCCTGTGGGATGACAATGACGCTCTGGCAAAACGGGCGCTGGAAGTTCTTGAAAACTATGCTGGCCCTTATTGCCTGATGTCTTTTGACCCGGGTCTGGTTGCCTGTTTGCGTGAGCTCTCGCCGCACACGGTGCGGGGAATTGTGGCCGATCGCACCACGGATTCCTATTACAACGCCCTGCCCCTCGCCATGCGTTACTCAATGCGGACCTTTGGCCACCTCGCCCAAACCCAACCGCATTTCGTGTCCTATAATTGGCGTGAACTTCCCTTTGAACCCGTCACGGAAATTCGCAAGCTGGGCCACCCGGTGATTACCTGGACGGTGCGTTCTAAGGAGGAGGCTTCGCAAGCATTGCGTTACTGTGATCAGGTTACCTTTGAAGGCTATCTTCCTTGAAGCTTCGCACGGTTGAGAGTGTTCTGGAAATTCCCGCAGCCCAATGGAATGCCTGCGCCAATCCATCGGGCTTCAATCCCTTTGTGTCCCATGAATTTTTCAAAGCGCTTGAAGAAAGCGGTTCTGCAACGGCCCGGACGGGCTGGAAGGCTGAGCATCTTGTTTATGCGAATGCCAGGGGCGAGATCGAAGGCTTAGCGCCTTGTTATGTAAAGCCCCATAGCCAGGGAGAATATGTTTTTGATCACGGCTGGGCGGAGGCTTTCCACCGGGCGGGCGGGCGCTATTACCCCAAACTACAGGCATCGGTGCCGTTCACACCGGTAGCGGGGCCCCGCCTGTTTTCTGCGAGCGTAGAAACGCGAGATCTTCTGGCCAAAGGCCTGGTTGCGCTTTGCAAGGAAATGAATACATCATCGGCCCATATTACCTTTTTACCGGAAGAGGATTGGATGAGGGCTGACAAGGCCAGGTGGCTGCAACGGCAAGACATTCAATTCCATTGGCAGAACCATGACTATGGAAGTTTTGACAATTTTCTGGCGAGTCTGTCTTCAGCCAAGCGAAAGAATATTCGAAAGGAGCGAAAGGCCGTGCGGCATGCCGGCATCAGTTTTGACTGGGTCACGGGCAAGGAACTGCGCGAAAACCACTGGGATGCGTTCTTTGATTTCTACATGGAAACGGGATCACGGAAATGGGGTTCGCCTTACCTGACGCGGAAGTTTTTCAGCCTGATCAGCAAAAGCATGGGCCAGCATATTTTACTTATTCTGGCGCGGTGTGAGGGGCGCATTATTGCTGGGGCATTGAATTTCATCGGGTCTGAGGCGCTTTATGGGCGCAATTGGGGGGCGTGCGAGTACCATGAATTCCTGCATTTTGATACCTGCTACTATCAGGCGATAGACTTTGCCATTCAGCACAAATTGAAGCGCGTTGAAGCGGGAGCCCAGGGGCAGCATAAATTGGCTCGCGGCTATCTGCCGGTAAAGACCTACAGCCTGCACCACTTCGCCCATCCGGGACTGGCGCGCGCCGTTGGGGAATATCTGGAACAGGAACGGCGCGCCATAGATCAGGACCAGGCTCTGCTTGCACAGCATTCACCCTTCCGGCATGAAACTGATGATTGATATGGAGCAACGCCAATGACCTATGACGCCAACAACACCTTTGCAAAAATCCTGCGTGGCGAAATTCCCAGTCATAAGCTGTATGAGGATGAATACACATTGGC
>JAHFPK010000426.1 GCA_023266715.1 Hyphomicrobiales bacterium
AAAACCTATCGCGGCGCGCTGTTTCGACGACAAGTCCGGACCGCCGGCGTGGAAAGTAAAACCGAGCTGGTACCAGGTTTCCGCGAACGACCGCATGATTCCGCCGGAAACCGAGCGCTGGTTTGCGGAACGCATGCGCCCGAAGAAGACGATCACCTTGCAGGCAAGCCATGCGTCCCTGGCCTCGCATGCTGGTGAAATTGTTGCACTCATCGAGGAAGCGGCCCGCTCGTGCGCGTGAGCGATTATTCACGCGCCCCAACTGCCCGGGTATTGGCGTATGCGGCACCGCCTTCAAATGCCGCAAAAAAAGGAGATCGTCCCATGAAAATGCTACTAACGGTCGAAATCCCCCATGAGCCTTTCAACTCCCTCGTCAGAAGTGGAAAGGCGGGCGCAATCATTGGCCGCATCCTCGAAACCATCAAGCCGGAGACGGCCTATTTCACGGAGCAGGACGGAACACGCGGCGGAATCTTCGTGATCGACGTGCAAACGCCGTCGGATGTGCCCGCCTTTGCAGAGCCCTTCTTTCTCAACTTCCAGGCCAATTGCAAATTTCGTATTCTGATGAGCCCGGAGGATTTGCAAAAAGCCAACCTGGAGGCACTCGGCAAGAAGTGGACGTGAGATCCACCACACCCTGTGGTCAAGCGGGACGCGCCAACAGCGGCGCGCCCCTTGCCTTCAACCCTCAGCAATTGCATCGGCCGCGGCAACAACTTGTCGCTCATGACGCAGCCTATAAACGCCAAAAGGAATCTACGATGACCACTACCCTTTACCAACGGCTGGGCGGGGCTGACGGCATGGCTCGCCTCGTGGACGATGTCATTGCCGCGCATTTGCGCAACCCCCTCGTCAAGACCCGATTCGAGAACGTCAAGGACCTGGATCATCTCAAGCAGATGGCGCGCGACTTTTTTAGCGCGGGCTCAGGCGGTCCCGAAACCTACACGGGCAAGGACATGCTCGCCGCACACAAGGGCATGAACATCAGCGAGCAGGAGTACCTGGCGGTGATGGATGACATCGTTGGGGCGATGGACAAGAATGGCCTGGACGGGGATGCGAAGAAGGATGTCATCGCCATCCTCTACTCGCTCAAGGGCGAGATCATCCGCGTTTAAACGCCGGGGGACGCCAGGTGCTACGAGCCGCATGGGTTGCAACGGCGTGTAGTGAAATCCATCGCAACCGCCACAAGGAGACGATCATGCCAAAGTATGTCATCGAACGCGAAATTCCAGGTGCGGGAAAGCTGAGCAGCACAGAGCTTCAAGGGATATCCGCCAAGTCCTGCGGCGTATTGCGTGATCTTGGACCGTCGATTCAATGGGTCGAGAGCTATGTGACCGACAACAAGATCTATTGCGTATACATCGCCCCGAATGAAGCCATGGTTCGCGAGCATGCCCGCCAGGGCGGCTTTCCCGCCAACGCGGTGTCGCAAGTCCGGACCACGATAGATCCGACAACAGCCGAATAGGCTTGCGGGTGCCATACCGGCACATCGCTACACCTCCTGGATGCACAGCCAAGCTTTTTCCGGCGGTTCGCCTCTGGCGGCCGCTGAACTCAAATGTTCGGCGGCTTTCCCGAGTTCTGTTTGCCAACACATCAGCGCAGGAAAAAACCATGAGCACCATGACCCCCGAGATGGAATCGCTGAAAGCCCGCCTCAAGGCCATATGGATGGCCGGCGACTACGGGCACTTTGCCAAGTACCTGGAACCAGGCGCGCTGGACTTTTTGGCGCGTCTTTCGATAGCACCCGGGACGCGCATGCTCGACGTGGGCTGTGGCGCAGGCCAGATTGCTATCCCCGCCGCGCGCGCTGGCGTTCGTGTGACCGGTGTTGATATCGCTGTGAATTCTATTGAGCAGGCCCGCGCTCGCGCCCAGGCCGAGGGCCTGGATGTCCACTTTGACGAAGGCGACGCGGAGATGCTGGCCTTTGCCGACGGCTCGTTCGATCTGGTGGTCAGCCTCATAGGCGCGATGTTCGCGCCCCGGCCCGAGCGGGTCGCGGCTGAACTGCTGCGCGTCTGCCGCCCGGGCGGCCGCATCGTCATGGCGAACTGGACGCCTGAGGGTTTCGTCGGCCAGATGTTCAAGATGATTGGCAAGCATGCGCCACCACCACCGCTTATGCCCTCACCGCTGTTATGGGGCAACGAAGCGACCGTGCGTGAGCGACTGCAGAGCGGAATTGCGGAACTGCGCATGACCAAACGCCAGTATCCGTTTCACTATCCCTTCGCCCCGCCGGAAGTCGTGG
>JAHFPK010000123.1 GCA_023266715.1 Hyphomicrobiales bacterium
TCGTGAGGCCTGTGACAATTGCAGCCGCAGCCTTGTCTAGAATCTCAACGCCTTGCAGCCGCAGTTTTATCTCATCGCCCTCCACATCGCATTCAACCCGCGCGATAACCGCCTTGCCGGGTTCCAGCAAATCCCGACCCGCTGCCAATGTATCCGAAAAACAAATGGCTTCGTACTGTCCGGTTGGATCGGAAAAACCAATGAAGGCAAACTTATTGCCGGATTTCGAGCGCCGTTCCTGCCGATGCGTAATCGTGCCCGCAAGCTTCCCAGCACTCGCTCCCTTGGTCAGCGCCTTGTTCTGGAATGAGGCCCAGGTGTCCACGCCAAGCTTTGCCAATGGCTTCATGTAATCATCCAGTGGATGGCCCGAGAGATAAAACCCCACCGCCTCGAACTCATGGCTGAGCCGTTCCATCGGCAGCCACACATCGCGCATCGGCAGAACCAGCTCTTCCTTCGTTCCCGTTGCCGCCCCAAACAAATCATTCTGCCCCGCATCGGCCTCAGCACTGGTCCGGCTCGACGTGGCGATAATCGTTTCAACTCCCGCCAGCACCTGCGCCCGGTTGGCGTTGATCTCGTCGAAAGCCCCGGCCTTCGCCATGCTTTCCAGGGCGCGCTTGTTCAGCGTGGAACCATGCACCCGCCGGGCAAAATCCCCAAGCGAGGTAAAGCGGCCGCCTGCCTCGCGCGTTGCGATCAGGTGTTGAATTGCACCCACGCCAACATTTTTCAACGCGGCAAGCGAATAGAAAATAACCCCGTCACGCACGCTGAAATCAATGGCGCTGGCATTGATCGAGGGCGGCGCAACCTTGATCCCCACCCGCACGGCCTCATCCCGGAACACTTGCAGCTTGTCCGTGTTGCCCATATCAAGGGTCATCGAGGCCGCCAGAAATTCCACCGGGTAATTGGCTTTCAGATAGGCCGTCTGATAGCTGATATAGGCATAAGGGGCCGAGTGGGATTTGTTGAATCCGTACTCGGCGAATTTTGCGCAGGCCTCAAAAATCTGGATGGCAATATTGCGGTCAACTCCCTGCTCTGTCGCCCCGCTCAAGAACCGCTCCCTTTGGGCATCCATCTCGGACTTTATTTTCTTGCCCATTGCGCGGCGCAGAAGGTCGGCCTCGGCCAGCGTATATCCCGCCATGTCCTTGGCGATTTGCTGCACCTGTTCCTGATAGGTGATAACGCCAAAAGTTTCCTTGAGGATGGGCTCGAGCTTGGGATGCAAATACTCAATCTGCTCCTTGCCAAGCTTGCGCGCGCAATAGGTCGGAATATTTGCCATGGGGCCGGGACGATAAAGTGCAACCAGCGCGATAAGGTCTTCAAACCGGTCCGCCCGCATCTGGCGCACCGCGTCACGCATGCCGGAACTTTCCAATTGGAACACCCCAACCGTTTCGCCCTGCGCCAGCATGTGGTATGTCGGCCCGTCATCCAGCGGAATTTTTGCAATATCAAAATCAGGCTGGCGCAGATGAATAAGCTTGAGGGCCTTGTCGATAACCGTAAGTGTTTTCAGTCCCAGAAAGTCGAACTTTACCAGGCCCGCCTTTTCCACATACTTCATGTTGAATTGCGTGGCCGGAAGGCTCGAGCGTGGATCGCGGTAAAGCGGCACCAGTTCTTCCAGCGGCCTGTCACCGATCACCAGGCCCGCCGCATGGGTTGAGGCATGGCGGTAAAGGCCCTCAAGTTTCAGGCCAATATCCAGCATGCGCCGCACCGTGGGGTCGCGGTCGCGCTCTTCCTGAATGCGGGGTTCGCCGTCGATGGCCTGCTTCAAGCCAATCGGGTTTGTCGGATTCACCGGTATCAGTTTTGAAATCCGGTCCACCTGCATGTACGGCATTTGCAACACCCGGCCCACATCCCGGCACACGGCGCGCGCCTGCAGCTTTCCAAAGGTGATGATCTGCGCCACATGGTCCCTGCCATAGCGCTGCTGCACATAGTCAATCACCTCGTCGCGGCGGTCCTGGCAGAAATCGATATCGAAGTCGGGCATGGACACGCGGTCCGGATTGAGAAAACGTTCAAACAAAAGCTGGAAACGCAGGGGATCAAGATCGGTGATAGTAAGTGCATAGGCCACCAGCGAACCAGCACCCGAGCCGCGCCCCGGCCCCACCGGAATGCCTTGTGCCTTGGCCCACTTGATGAAGTCAGCAACGATCAGGAAATAGCCGGGATATCGCATCTTGATGATAACCCCGAGCTCAAAATCCAGGCGCTCTTGATAGACCTCTAGTGAATAACCGTCGGCCATGCCCACGGTGGCAAGCCGGTGCGCCAGGCCTTCCTTGGCTTGCCGGCGCAATTCCTCCGCCTCATCGCCGGCACTGAAGCGCGGCAGGATCGGCGCATGTCCTTTGACGATATAGGCACAGCGCCGGGCAATCTCGATGGTGTTTTCAATGGCCTCAGGGATATCGGCAAACAGCGCCGCCATTTCCTGTTGCGATTTGAAATAATGTTCCGGCGTCACCCGCCTGCGGTCATCGGACGAAACCACCTGGCCTTCCGCAATGCAAATCAACGCATCATGGGCCGCATAGTCATCCGGCTTGGCAAAATAAACCTGATTGGTGGCAACCAGCGGCACATCCAGTTCATAGGCCAGTTCAATGAGACCGGGTTCGTTCGCACGCTCCGCATCGGTGCCATGGCGCTGCAGTTCAATATAGAACCGGTCGCCCAACAGCGCCTTGAGGCGCTCCACCAAATGCCTGGCGAGCGAACTCTGCCCCTGCACGAGAGCCTCGTCGACAGGCCCATCGGGTCCGCCGGAGAGACAAATGAGGCCTTCGCTCAGCGGCGCAAACATCTCCCACGTGACATGGGGCACTTCGCTTTCAGGTGTCTGCAAATAGGCCCGGCTCGAAAGCTTCATCAGGTTGCGGTAACCCGTTTCATCCTTGGCCAGAAGAACAAGCGGCGGCAGCTTTTTGGGGTGCGGTTGGGTTCGCGCTGTCGCGTCGGCAGCAGCCACGTGGAGTTCTACCCGGAGCGAACAGCCGATAATGGGTTGAATGCCCTTGTCAGCCAGAGCTTCCGAAAATTCCAGCGCCCCGAAGAGATTGCCCGAGTCGGTAATGGCCAAGGCAGGCATGCCCGCTTCCTTGGCCAGCACTGCCATCTGCTTGATGTGCAGTGCCCCCTCGGCAAGCGAATAGGCCGAATGGGCCCGCAAATGAATAAAAGTGAGATGCTTTGAATCAGTGGCCATGGGCCAAGTCTAGACTAGATTCGCCAGCCCGGGCAGGGATCAGGCCAGGCCATCCACAAGTATGCCGGATTGCAGGCTGACAATCCGGCTCATGCGCTTTGCCAGGGCGATATTATGGGTAGCGATCAGCGCCCCAAGGCCCTCTTCCTTGATCAGCCGCAGGAATTCCTCATGCACCCGTGCTGACGTATCAGGATCAAGATTGCCGGTGGGTTCATCGGCCAGCAGCAACAGCGGGCGATTCGCAATGGCCCGCGCAATCGCCACCCGCTGCTGTTCGCCGCCAGACATTTCTGCAGGGCGATGTTGGAAGCGTTCAGCTAGCCCGAGCCTGTCCAAAAGCTCCTTCGCCCGTTCGGCGGCTGCAGGTTTTGTCACCCCCGCAATCAGCTGCGGCATGATCACATTTTCAAGCGCTGAGAACTCCGGCAGCAAATGATGGAACTGATAGACAAAACCAATGCCTATCCGGCGGATGCGGGTGCGTGCCGTATCATCAAGGGCCGTGCAGTTCTGCCCGGAAATGAACACGTCGCCCAAGGTCGGCGCTTCCAGAAGGCCGGCAATATGGAGCAGCGAGGATTTGCCAGCCCCCGACTGGCCCACCAACGCCACGATTTCGCCGGCATAAACCTCAAGCGCCAGGTCCTTGAAGATATCAAGACGCCCTGCCCCTTCCGCATAGGAACGAGCCACATGGCGAAGCTCAAGGGCAGGCGCCATTATTCGTACCTCAAGGCTTCAACCGGATCGAGCTTGGCCGCCCGCCATGAGGGATAAAGCGTTGCGATGAAGGACAGGAACAACGAAATCAGCACAACCCATAAGGTCTGGCTGGCATCTATCACCGCTGGCAGCTGGGCCAGGTAATAAATTTCCGCATTGAAGGGATCAATGCCGGAAAGCCATTGAATGAATTGCCGGATGCTTTCCACATTGAAGCAAATGAGAATCCCCAAAATGAGGCCGGCAAAGGTTCCCACCACGCCGATGGCCGCCCCCGTAATCAGGAACACCCGCTGAATCGCGCCGCGCGTCGCCCCCATGGTGCGCAGGATGGCAATGTCATGGCCTTTGTCTTTCACCAGCATGATGAGGCCGGAGATGATGTTGAGGGCAGCCACAAGGATAATCATGGTGAGCACCAGAAACATTACATTGCGCTCAACCGCGAGCGCATTGAAAAAGGCCTGATTGCGATCCTTCCAGGTTTGCATCCAAAGGTCGGGTCCCGCCGCCGCGCGCAGGGCCGGAACGAGGGTGCCAATATTGTCAGGTGAATCCACCATCACTTCCAGGCCGGTAGCACCTTCTTCGGAGACAAAAAATTCCTGGGCATCCGCAAGCGGCAGATAGGCGATGCTTTCGTCATATTCCGACATGCCAATCTTGAATATGGCAACGACCGTAAAATCCCTGATGCGTGGAGCGGTGCCCATCACCGTGTCAGGACCATTGGGCGAGATGATCGTCAGTACACTGCCTAATCCGAGTTGATGTCGCCATGCCAGGCGCTCACCAACGGCAATGCCTTCCGATTTGTCAAAGCCCGCAAAAGAAGGTTTTGCATCGGGAACCCCAGGCGTTGCGATCGCAGTTAGCAGGTCCTTGTTGTTGATGCTGGAAAGCTTTTCAATATCGGCTTCCGCGATGCCGCGCACCAACACGCCCGTGCTGCTCTTGAGTGACGAGGCCATGGCCTGCCCTTCAACAAGTGAAATCACCCGCTTGACCCCGTCCACTTTTTCAAGCCGCGCCTGAACTTCCTTGAAATCCGGAATGGGGGACAAATCCTGATGATAAAAAGTGGCGTGCCCGGAAAATCCGAGAATCTTGTCGAGGAGTTCGGCACGAAAGCCGTTGAGAACAGCCATAACAACAATCAGCGTTGCAACGCCCAGCATGATCCCCAGGAGCGAAAACAGGGAAATGACCGAAATGAAACTTTCCTTACGCCGAGCCCGAAGGTAGCGCAACGCCAGCATCCACTCAAAATTGGCAAACGGCTTGGTATCGGGAAGATCATTTTCCATCAGGATGCAAAGCGCTCAGTGACTTGATCAAGCTTCACATTCTCGCGGGCACCTGTCTTGCGATTTTTGACTTCGGCAATGCCCTCTATCAAACCACGGGGGCCAATGATCACCTGCCACGGCAAGCCAATAAGGTCCATCGCCGCAAACTTGCCGCCGGCGCCGCCTTCCTTGTCGTCATAGAGAACCTCAATGCCTTTAGCCTGAAGCACCTTGTAGATTTTAAGGCAGGCTTGATCACTGGCAGCATCACCAACCTTGAGATTGATCAGGCCCACATGGAAAGGAGCGACTGATTCCGGCCAAATGATTCCGGCATCGTCGTGGCTTGCTTCAATGATGCCGCCAACAAGACGCGAAACGCCAATGCCATAGGAGCCCGATTGCACCGCCACCTTCTTGCCATCAGCACCTTGCACTTCGCATCCCAGCGGCTCGGAATATTTCGTTCCAAAGAAGAAGATGTGACCCACTTCAATGCCGCGACCGGTCATTCGTTTGGCTGCTGGCACGCGGCGCTCAAATTCTGCCGTGTCATGTTTTTCATCGGTGGCAGCATATTTGGAAGTAAAACTCTCCACCAGCTTGGCAACGGCACCCACATCGTCATAGTCAACGTCAACCTTTTTCCAGTCCATCTCATGGAAATCACCGTCGAAAAAAACGCCGCTTTCGCCCGTATCTGCCAGAACCAAAAACTCGTGGCTATCTGAGCCGCCGATGGGTCCTGTCTCAGCCCGCATGGGAACAGCCTTGAGGCCCATGCGCGCAAAGGTGCGAAGATAGCTTACGAACATCTTGTTATAGGAGTGCTGGCCCGCCTCCCGGCTCACATCGAATGAATAGGCATCTTTCATCAGGAACTCGCGGCCCCGCATCACTCCAAAGCGTGGCCGCACTTCGTCGCGAAATTTCCATTGAATGTGATAGAGATTGCGCGGCAAGTCCTTGTAGCTTTGCACACCTTGGCGAAAGATGTCGGTAATCATTTCCTCATTCGTCGGGCCATAGAGCATTTCCCGGTCATGGCGGTCCTTGATGCGCAGCATTTCCTTGCCATAGACATCATAGCGGCCCGATTTTTTCCACAGCTCGGCCGGCTGGATGGTCGGCATCAGGACCTCAAGAGCCCCTGCCCGGTTCTGCTCTTCCCGCACGATCTGTTCAATCTTCTTGAGAACCCGAAAGCCGGTCGGCAACCAGGAGTAGTTGCCCGCCGCTTCCTGTCTGATCATGCCTGCCCGCAGCATGAGCTTGTGCGATACGATTTCTGCTTCCTTCGGGTCATCTCTCAGAATGGGCATGAAATATTGCGAAAGACGCATGAGAATCCTCGTATAGCCTGTGTTGCGCCCTTTTAAGGGAAACAAACGGGAACACAAGTCGGGCTCTTTAAAAGTCAAGACACAAATCCGTAATATTTCACGTGACACGGCCAATCTTTGTGCTAGCTTCGCCGACAATTAAGAAAAGACCGAAGGTGTTTACTCCTAAAGTGGACCCAGGTCTGGGGAGGATGCTTCCGGGCGCGCATACGGGAAACCGTAAGACAGCTGCCCCGTTGATCTCTAGGGATCGACAAGAAAATGGAAGGTCGACTGACTTGAAAAGGGCGAAGTGAAAGCTTCGCCTTTTTTTATTGCCTCAATTTGGGTTGGGCATCGTACTGTAAAATGGCAGGCTGTCGAGGTTTAGCCAGCCCCGTGTGAAAGCCAGATAAAAAACCGCGAATACTGCTGTTGCAAGGATCGTTGTGATAACGGCTTTCTGGACCAAGTGTGGGTTTATTGGTGCCCCTGGCTCGTTGCCCTCCTCTATGGTTTCGCCTGTTTCATGGGCGTTGCGAATGCCAAACGGTAACACCAGAAATAGCACCAGCCACCAGATGATGAAATAAATGGCAATGGCGCTGGCAAGGGTCATGCCTGTTCCAATTCGATCAAAGTGCCGCAAAAATCCTTGGGGTGCAAAAACAACACAGGCTTGCCATGGGCACCGGTCTTTGGCTTGCCATCGCCGAGTACCCGTGCCCCTTCAGCTATCAGCTTGTCACGGACAACCATGATGTCGGCCACTTCATAGCAAACATGATGCATGCCACCCGCCGGGTTTTTTTCGAGGAAAGTCTTGATGGGAGAATTTTCACCAAGAGGTTCCATAAGCTCGATCTTGGCATTGGGCAATTCCACAAAAACCACACGAACGCCATGCGCCAGCTCCACCTGGGGCGCTGAAACCTTTGCCCCCAGAACCGACGCATAGATTTTTGCGGCCTTCTCGAGATCAGGCACCGCAATGGCCACATGGTTCAATCGTCCAAGCATTCACTTATCCCTCTTCTTCTCTCCATGGTCGCACTTGATGCGACCACCCAGACTTTGCTCAAGAAGGGGTGGGGGTCGGGTCGTTGCCAGACCATGGAGAAATATGTGATGAGTTTCAACTCAACGACTTTAGACTCGCGCGCATCCCTGTCAATGCGGCCTTTGGGCGGGTACTGTCGCAATTTGACATTCCGCTTTTGCCCCCAACTGGACATTGCCAGCTTGGTGCACGACTGCCCCGATCATCAGGGCGGCTCTTGCCAATGATACCTTTTCG
>JAHFPK010000427.1 GCA_023266715.1 Hyphomicrobiales bacterium
AGCCGGTCACCTGGCCAAGCTTCAATTGCATTTTGCCTTCAGCCACAAGCTCACGCATTTTTTTCACACTGTCGGGAGCCGCACGGAATTCATCGCGCCGATGCAGCAGCGTCAGGCTCTTTGCGATAGGAGCCAGATTGTTGGTCCAGTCCAGAGCCGAATCGCCGCCGCCAACAATCAGAATGTCCTTGCTGCGGAAGGCTTCCATCTTCTTCACGGAATAGAACACCGAAGTTCCTTCATAGGCATCAATGCCCGGAATAGGCGGCTTTTTCGGCTGGAATGAACCGCCGCCAGCCGCAATCACCACAATCTTGCTGCGGAAGGTAATCCCACTATCAGTTTTCAGTTCGAAATCACTATCACCATGCTTGATCAGCTCGGTGACCATTTGATTGAAGTGATACTGCGGATGGAAGGGCTTTGCCTGTTCGACCAGACGATGCGTAAGCTCCGCACCCGTCACGATCGGCAAGGCTGGAATGTCATAAATCGGCTTTTCCGGATAAAGTTCGGCGCATTGTCCCCCGGCGCGGTCGAGAATATCAACGACATGGCATTTGATATCGAGCAGGCCCAGTTCAAAGACCGCAAACAAACCGCAGGGGCCAGCACCAATGATCACGGCATCGGTGGAAATTACGTCAGACATCTCAAACTCCAGTAAGGTCAGAATTGCTTTTCAGGAACACGGACACGCAAGCCATCGATCGTGTCACTGATCTTGATCTGGCAGGAAAGCCGGCTTGAATCCTGCACGTCGAAGGCAAAATCCAGCATGTCTTCTTCCATAGCGGCGCGCTTGCCCACTTTGTCCAGCCAGTCGGGTTCCACATAGACATGGCAGGTGGCGCAGGCGCAGGCCCCGCCACAATCCGCATCAATACCTGGCACCATGTTTTTGATTGCGGCCTCCATCACTGTCATGCCCGGAATGCCGTCGACGGTCTGTTCCGTGCCATTGTGCTGGATGAAGGTAATTTTCGCCATGTAGCGCCCGTTAACTCTTGTTCGTTTTATCGAACGCTACATAGGATATAAAGAATTGAAAGGCAAGCCAGCTATGGGTAAAGTTGTCGCGCCAGCTCGTCAAATTCATCTATGGCTTGAACGAGCCCCGATAGGAGTTTTTTGCGCTTTTCACTCGCCTCGAGTCCGTCAACAGGCTCAAGCTTTTTGGCAAATTCCCCAATCCGGCATGCTCCAACGGCAAGCGCGGAACCTTTTAAGGTATGAGTTGCCATGCGCCAGTCGGCACGTGAACTGACGTTCAGCAAGCGCTCAAGGATCGCAGGCAATTGCGCCATGAACAGGCCGACAATCTCGCGTTCAAGGTCCGGGCTGTCCGTGGTATATTGCGCCAGATGGGTGCGGTCAAATATGACCTGGGAGGCCCCAGTCCGCCCTGACTTTTTTGCCGCCGATTGCGCCACTTCGCCCGTCCCTGCTTCATTTTGGGGCACTTGAAATGGCCCCAAAGTCCGGGAATGTTATAGGGCGCGAGCGTAAATGGGCAGTTTTCTGAATCGTTTCAATTCGATTCATAATTTTAACCAAAACTTTAATTAAACTTGCCTCGAGCGCCAGAACAGGTTCTACCGTGGTTAACAATGGGTTATGGTGGGAGTCTTGGCGAGAGGGATGGACGGGGCAATCTGAACCAAAAAGCGGATCATTTCATGAACTCGAGCGTCCTCTGACAGCCCACAAGGCTGTTGGAACTTTAAGTAAGAATGTGGGTAGATCGTATGGCAAGTAACACAGTGGATACGCGTCGCAGGGACAAGCGCTCAGCCGATCGGCAAGCAGAGATGCGGCGCAGTCCTGGCTTGGAGGCAACTCCCTTACGTGGCCGCCCCGCCAACGAAAATGACCCCGGCTCAAACCTGATGATGGCGAGGTTGCACCGTCAGCCCTCCTATAGTGCCTATTACGTGGCTTTTGCCCTTTCGCTGGCCTGGATCTTTGGCTGGTCGATGATTTATTCAGGCACCCTTTTCAATCAGACAACGGCTGAAACCGTACGCTCCATCGCCCTCTTGGTTTTGCCCATCGGAATCATGTGGGTCATGGCCTATTTCCTCTGGCGCGCCCAGCAATTGCGCCAGGTCTCGGAAGTTCTCATGCAATCGGCCATGCGCCTGATCCGGCCCCAGGACATTGCAACTGAAGGCCTCACCTCCATTGCCCAGGCCGTACGCTCGGAAGTTGATCTTCTCGTGGGCGGGGTTGAACATGCCGTCCAGCGCGCTACCGTTCTGGAAGAAATCG
>JAHFPK010000124.1 GCA_023266715.1 Hyphomicrobiales bacterium
CAGCGCAAGGGACAGGTAGGTTCCGGCGACCGCTCCGAGCGCATCCGCACCTATAATTTTCCGCAGGGGCGGATTACCGATCACCGCATCAATCTCACGCTGTACAAGCTGGACCAGATCATTGAGGGACCGGCTTTGGAGGAATTGATCCTGGCCCTGATGGCGGAGCATCAGGCGGAACTCCTGGCCACTGAATCCTCTGATGTCTGAGACGCCGCGCAGGCTTTTAAAGCATGCGGGCGAACGCCTTGCCGCACGCGGTATTGAAACGGCAGCGCTTGACGCGCGTCTCCTGTTTCAAGCGGCTTCGGGTTTGCGGCATGAAGATATCGTGGCGGAACCGGATTTGATTTTGCCGCCGGATGCGGCTGTACGGTTCTGGTCCTTCATCGAGCGCCGCTGCACATTTGAACCGGTTTCTCGCATCCTCGGGACCCGCGAATTTTATGGGCGGAGCTTTCGGGTGACGCCTGATGTTCTGGACCCCCGTGCTGACACGGAAACGCTTATCGGAGCGGCCCTTGCGCTGGCAAAGGGCAGGGGGCCGTTACACATCTTGGATCTTGGCACGGGCTCCGGGGCCATTGTAGTGACTTTGCTGGCCGAATTGCCGGGAGCCACAGCGGTCGCCAGCGACCTTTCGACGGCGGCCCTTGAGGTTGCGAGAGGCAATGCCGAGGCCTTGGGTGTGGCCAATCGGGCGAACTTTGTGCGGGCGAACTGGTTTGACGAGGTGGACGGGCAGTTTGACCTTATTGTTTCAAATCCGCCCTATATAGCCTTGGGCGACATTGGCGGTTTGGCGGTCGATGTACATGATTTTGACCCCCCAATGGCGCTGGATGGGGGGCCTGATGGGCTGGGGGCCCACCGCCGCATTGCGAGCGAGGCTGGGGGCCATTTGGCCCCTGGGGCCCATGTTATTCTGGAGATCGGGGCAGGCCAGGAGAACGCGGTTAATGGCCTCTTCAAGGGGCAGGGTTTTGTTCGGGAAAGCCGCCATTTTGACCTTGCCGGGCATGTCCGCTGTCTGGTCTACGGGCGAGCCTGAAACTGCGGCTTGTAGACACAATGTAAAAAAGACATTGGAAATTGGTTGCTTATCAGCTAAGTAGGAGTCGGTAATTCATTCTGCCCTTGCGATGGCGTTGGGCGGCATGTTGGGAAAAAGACCATAGGTCGCAAATTCCACACATCTCGCTTTTTTGCAGTCGGGGATGGTGTTTCCGATAGGGGAAATATCTGCGGCAGAGGTCTGCGACCACAACCATCGAATTAAGGTTAGTTCGACTCTTTATGGGCCGATTTTTGAAATTGTAATGCAAAATCTCAACAATATGGGACGGCATCTATTTGCCGAAGTGATGATTTGAACTTCGATAACGGACATCGCACACGTCAGGGCCAGCACAACAAGCGCGGACGTGGTCGCAGTAATCGCCGTCCCGGCGGCGGTGGTGGCGGCGGTCACAGCAATAACGGCGGCGGCAGCTCCACCAACCGGGTTTATGAGAGCAATGGGCCGGACGTGAAGGTGCGGGGCACGGCGCAAACCGTAGCCGAGAAATACATGCAGCTTGGCCGCGATGCGCAATCCTCCGGCGATAACGTGATGGCCGAGAGCTATTTCCAGTTTTCCGAGCATTATTTCCGGGTGATGGCTGCGGCCCAGCCAGTAGGTCAGCCGACGACGCAGCTGCGCCGCCCGGAAGATGAAGATTTTGAAGAGGAAGGCGGCGACGCCGCAGAAGGCGAAACCGAAGCCGCCCAGGCTGCGGTGGTTTCCGAAGGCGGGCAGGCTGGCATAGGCGAGCAGGCCGATAGTGGGGAGGCAACTGGCGGCGGACAGGATATGGACCGCTCCGACCAGCGCAATTTCCGGCAGCGTGACAACCGTGATGGCAACCGGGAGCGCTTTCGCCCCCGCTGGCAGAACCGGGGCGAGCAACAACGCGACCAACCCAAGGATAATGACGGCGAGCCGCGCAATGCCGACTCTGAGCCGCAAATGCCCCGGGATGCGGCCATCGAGGGCCGTGCGAGTGGCAGTGTGGAAGAAGCCGGCTCCGGCCGCTGGGAAGCCCCCTCATTCCTTCGCCGCCCGGCAGCCGTTACGGCTGAGGCGGGCGATGAGCCTGCTACCGAAAAGAAGGGCCGTGGTCCAAGGCGCCCACGCGGGGCAAGTGCCGAGGATGACCCTGCCGGGGAATAAAGTTCCGGACGTCACTTGATGGGCGCATGATCGCCCCCATATTCGTTTTTGGGGCGTTTTTTGAGGTGCCTTATTGGGCCTCTGGTAAACGTGCCTAGAGGAGAAACGAATGGATTTCGAAAAATATACGGAACGCTCGCGCGGATTCATCCAGGCGGCACAAACGCTGGCTCTGCGTGAAGGGCATCAAAAATTTTCCCCCGAACATGTGTTGAAAGTGCTTCTTGATGATGAAGAAGGCTTGGCCTCCGGCCTGATTAAGGCGGCGGGTGGTGACAGCCGTTTGGCTTTAAGGGGCACCGAAGCAACGCTTGCCAGGATGCCGAAGGTATCGGGGTCTGGCGGCGGCCAAGTTTATCTCACGCCAGAAATGGCACGCGTGTTTGAAGCCGCACAGAAACTTGCCGCCAAAGCGGGGGACAGTTTTGTAAGCGCCGAACGGCTGCTGCAGGCGCTGGCGATTGAAACCAGCGAGGCTTCGAAGATTCTCAAGGCTGCGGGTGTAACGGCGCAGAAATTGAACCAAGCCATTGACGTGGTGCGCAAGGGTCGCACGGCGGATACGGCTTCAGCCGAGCAGGGCTATGATGCCTTGAAAAAATATGCCCGTGACCTTACGGAGGCGGCCCAGGCTGGTAAGCTTGATCCTGTCATTGGACGGGACGAGGAAATTCGCCGTACCATCCAGGTGTTGTCACGGCGCACCAAGAACAATCCAGTTCTCATCGGCGAGCCCGGCGTGGGCAAGACCGCAATTGCGGAGGGCCTGGCGCTTCGCATCATCAAGGGCGATGTGCCGGAAAGCCTGAAGGATAAAAAATTACTGGCACTCGACATGGGCTCCCTTATTGCGGGTGCCAAATTTCGCGGTGAATTTGAAGAGCGGCTGAAGGCTGTTCTTTCCGAAGTGACGGCGGCTGACAGCGGCATCATCCTGTTCATTGATGAAATGCACACGCTGGTAGGCGCCGGCAAGGCCGATGGTGCTATGGATGCCTCAAACCTGTTGAAGCCTGCGCTGGCGCGCGGTGATCTTCATTGCGTTGGTGCCACCACTTTGGATGAATACCGCAAGCATGTGGAAAAGGATGCGGCACTGGCGCGCCGGTTCCAGCCAATCTTCGTTGATGAACCCTCGGTGGAAGATTCAATTTCCATCCTGCGCGGCATCAAGGAAAAATATGAGCTGCACCACGGCGTTCGCATTACCGACTCCGCCATCGTTGCCGCTGCAACGCTGTCCAACCGTTATATCTCCGACCGGTTCCTGCCGGACAAGGCCATTGACCTGATGGATGAGGCGGGGGCGCGGCTGCGCATGCAAGTTGATTCCAAGCCGGAAGAGCTCGACGAAATTGATCGCCGCATCATGCAGTTGCAAATTGAGCGCGAGGCCCTGAAGAAGGAGTCTGATGCGGCTTCCAAGGACCGCTTGCAGAAGCTTGAAAAAGAGCTGGCCGAACAGGAAGAGAAATCCGCCATCATCACGCGCAATTGGCAGGCGGAGAAAGAGAAGCTTGCTGCTGCTTCCAAGCTCAAGGAAGAGCTGGAGAAGGCGCGGCTGCATCTTGATCAGGCCCAGCAGCGCGGTGATTTCGCTAAGGCTGGCGAGCTTGCCTATGCAACCATTCCTGAACTGGAAAAGAAATTGAAGGCGGCGGAAGAAGCGGGTGACTCCGACATGCTGGAAGAAGCTGTGACCGAGGCCCACGTGGCCCAAGTGGTTTCGCGCTGGACCGGCATTCCGGTTGACAAGATGCTGGAAGGCGAACGGGAAAAGCTGCTCCACATGGAAGTGGAACTGGGAAAACGCGTCGTCGGCCAGACCGAGGCCGTTGAGGCCGTTTCAACGGCCGTACGCCGTGCAAGGGCGGGTTTGCAGGACCCCAACAGGCCAATCGGCTCCTTTATGTTCTTGGGCCCCACGGGCGTCGGCAAGACCGAACTGACCAGGGCGCTTGCGGCCTATCTCTTTGATGACGAGCACGCCATGGTCCGCATCGACATGTCGGAGTACATGGAGAAGCATTCGGTCTCGCGCCTTATCGGCGCGCCTCCGGGCTATGTTGGCTATGATGAGGGCGGCGCGCTCACAGAGGCGGTTCGGCGCCGGCCCTATCAGGTCGTCCTGTTCGACGAAGTCGAGAAAGCCCATCCCGACGTGTTCAATGTCTTGCTGCAGGTGCTTGATGATGGCCGCTTGACCGATGGCCAGGGCCGCACGGTGGATTTCAAGAACACCCTGATCATTATGACCTCCAATCTCGGTTCTGAATATCTCGTTTCACTCGGTGAAAACCAGGATGTGGATGAGGTGCGTGAACAGGTGATGGGTGTGGTGCGCGGCACCTTCCGTCCGGAGTTCCTCAACCGCCTGGATGAAATCATACTGTTCCACAGACTCAAACGGGCCCATATGGGGGCCATTGTTGATATCCAGTTGCTGCGGCTGAAAAAGCTTCTGGCTGACCGCAAGATTGAAGTGGTGCTTTCGGAGGCGGCACGCGGTTTGCTGGCTGAAAAAGGCTATGATCCGTCCTATGGCGCACGGCCGCTGAAGCGGGTGATCCAGAAATCCATTCAGGATCCGCTCGCCGAAGAAATTCTGGCGGGCAGGGTGAAGGATGGCGACAACGTGGAGGTCGACGTTGCCTCCGGCAAATTCACCTTCAATGGGCTGGTGATGGGCGACAAGCCCAAGGTCAGCAATGTGGTGACACTGCATTAGGACTAGGCAACTTCAGCCTTCCGTAATCGCGGGGCCATGTCATACTATGCGCCATGAAAAAATATCCCCGCGCGGCGCTCAAGGTTGATTTTGGAACCGAGGTCCGCCTTGGCCCCGGCAAGGTGCGGTTGCTGGAACTTATTGCCGAGACCGGTTCCATTTCGGCGGCGGCACGGCAAATGGAAATGTCCTATCGCCGGGCTTGGCTCTTGATTGATGAAGTCAATGGCATTTTCGGAAATCTAGTGGTTGAGACCGCGACTGGCGGCGCTGGTGGCGGTGGGGCCAAAATCACGCCCCTTGGTGAAGCCGTGATTGTGGCCTTTCGCACCATTGAACATGAAACCACTGAATTGATTCAGGCCAAGTTGACGAAGCTTCTCACGCAGCGTGGACGTGGGCGCCGTGAAACTTGAGGCTTACAACTCCTTTTGCGCTTCGCTACCTCATGCCGCTCATGTGGTTCAGTGGGGAGGGGCTCATGTCTGGAAAGTTGGCGGCAAGGTTTTTGCTATTGCGGGCTGGAATGGCAGTGATGTGCTTGCGGTTACCTTCAAATGCTCACCATTGAGTTTTGATCTGTTGAAGGAGCAGAAGGGCCTGCGTCCGGCGCCCTATCTTGCTTCACGGGGCATGTCGTGGATCCAGCGGACTTCAGCGGCCAGCATGGATGACCGGGCTTTGAAAGACTATTTGCGCGAGAGCCATAGGCTCGCGTCCCTTAATTTGCCGAAGAAAACCCAACGGGAATTGGGTTTGAATTCAGCTTGAGGCAATCCAGCGCTCGTCGATGGAAACTGATTTGAGCAGACACCACACGGCCTGACCTTCATCAAGACCCAATTGATCTATGGCCTTGCGCGTGAGAGCCGCGGCGAGTTCTTCGCCACCTTCCAATTTAACATGAATAATAGCGATGGGACTGCCATCAAATTCACATTTGGAGATCATGCCTTTCAGCATGGTGCGGGCGGAAATATCCTTAGGCTTGCCCAGCGCCAGGGTGACATCAGTGGCGCGAACGACAATGCGGACCGGCGTTTTGCCATTCGCGAATTGGCCCGTGAGGGAAATATTTCCGGCGGGATGGCTAAGCGTGGTGAGACCATAGGTGGAATCATAGGATGCCGGTTTGCCGGTAAGGATGGAGGTTTTTTCAAATCGGCTGGTGTGACGGTCGGGAAGGTTCATGACGGCCTGGGGGCTGCCTTCGGCAACGACCTTGCCATCACGCATGACAACAACGTGTTGGGCCAGGCGGGCCACCTCTTCAACGGCGTGGGAAACAAGGATAACCGGAATGCCGAATTTCTTTTGCAGCTGCTCGATATAGGGGAATATCTCGCGCTTGCGCTCCATATCAAGGCTGGCGAGAGGTTCATCCATGAGCATCAGGCGAGGAGCCGAAAGCAGCGCGCGGCCGATGGCAACCCGCTGGCGTTCACCGCCTGAAAGCGTAGCTGGCCTCCGATCCAGCAAAGCGGAGATGCCCAGGAATTCCACAATGGATGAAAATTCCATGCCGCCTTGCTTGATGCCGTAGCGCAGGTTGCTCCGCACGGAGAGATGAGGCAGGAGCAATGCATCCTGGAAAACATAGCCAATGCGACGCTTGTGAACGGCAAGATTGATCTTTGCCTTGCTGTCATAGAGTGATTCACTACCAATGCGAATGCGGCCGCTATCTGGTTGTTCAAGTCCGGCGACAAGATTCAGGAGGCTTGATTTTCCCGCCCCTGAGGCACCGAAAAGAGCGGTAATCCCGTGCCCAAGTTTTACGCTCACATCGAGAGTGAAGTTTGGGCGAGACTGTTTGACCGAGATTTCGATCATGCTGTGCCCGTCACACGCTGCGTAAGGCGTTTTACGCAGAGTTCAGAGGCAAGGAGGGCTGCAAGGGCCAGGGCTATAGATAAAAGGATCAGGCGCAGGGCCGCCGCATCGCCATCGGGTGTTTGCAGCAGGCTGTAGATTGAGAGGGAGAGGGTTTGCGTTTGACCGGGAATATTTGAAACAAAGGTAATCGTTGCACCAAACTCACCTAGGGCCTTCACATAGGTGAGTATTGTTCCCACAAGCAGGCCAGGGGCGGCGAGCGGCAAGGTTACTGTTGCAAAAACTCTCAGTGGACTGGCACCAAGGGTGGCTGCTGCCCCCTCCAATCTCTGATCAATACTTTCGATTGAAAGTCTGATGGCGCGGACCATAAGCGGAAGTGCCATGAGGGCCGCAGCAAGGGCTGCACCGGTCCAGCGAAAGGCGAAAACCAAGCCAAAGGTTTGCTCAAGAAAGGCGCCAATTACACCTCTTCTTCCAAAAGCCACCAACAACAGATAACCGGTAACTACGGGAGGCAACACCAAAGGCAGATGGATAAGGCTGTTAAGGGCAGATTTTCCCCAAAAATTTTTGCGCGCCAGTAGCCAAGCAAGGGCGAGACCTGCGGGAAGGCAGATGAGCGTTGCCAACAGGGCAACGCGCAGGCTGAGAAATATGGTCGTCCATTCTTCTGGTGAAAGGCTCATTCCAGCAGGGTGAAACCATTTGCCTTAAAGATCAATTGGGCTTCTCTTGAGAATAGAAAATCCAGGAACGTTGAGCTGTCGGGGTTGGTCGAGGATGCGATGATGGCAACGGGATAGACAATTGGTGCATGGCTGGCTTCGGGGAAATTGGCAATGACCAGAACCTTCGGTTCCGCCACGGCATCACTGCCATAGACAATGCCAAGCTTGGCTTCGCCACGGGCAACGAGGGCTAGGGCGCTGCGAACATTTTCCTGCATGACAAGATTTGGTTCGACACTGGTCCAGAGGCCCAGATTTTCCAAGGCGGCCTTGGCGTATTTTCCAGCGGGCACGGATTTTACATCACCAACGGCCAGTTTCTCATC
>JAHFPK010000125.1 GCA_023266715.1 Hyphomicrobiales bacterium
AAGGCCCGTTGCGCGCTGAGATCGAGGCCATGATCGGGCCGGACGTCGCGCCGGCACCCGAACCGAAACGCCGCGCGCCGCGCGCGCAGAAATCGCTGGCGGAGGGCCAGTCTAGCAGGGAGGAGGTGGTAGGTAGTCCCGACACGCAAGGAACCGGGCAGGAGCCCGTTCATGTCGCGCCGCCCGAGGAGCCGCCGCCGGCAACTCGGGCGGAAGGCCCGACGAACGAGGACGAATACATTGTCGCGTGCCGGCAATGGGCGGATCGTGTCGTTGCCCTATCAACGCATACCCACGAACAGGCCCGCGCCTATTTCGAGGGCGAACACCACGTAGCGCTGCGCCAGAAGTGCGGCGTCAAGATCGGAACCCGAAACCTTCTGCGGCGTGAACTCGCCGAAAAATATGAAGCCGCGAAATGAGTGAGCAGATGACAGAAAGTCAGGAGCATTTGGCCGTGCGGATCAAGCATCGTGGTCAGTGCCCATATGAGAAGGGGCACGTGGCCGACGCGATATGGATGACCATTATTGCTACATTCATGGTCACCAATTTTCTTTGGCTGACTTTAATAAACATTGTGCCTCCCGATCGAGAGAAGGAAGCTATTTTGCGCGGATATGCAACTATCGATCCCATCAGTCGACAATTCAAATGGAAGTAACCCATGAAAAAGGCAAAGTCGGACATCAAGCGTGAACCATCGGCCGTTACCATCGGCAACCTAGAGCGGGAGTTAAACAACGCGCACGTCCGGATCAATGATCTGGTCGAAGCACGGGACCGCTATCTGCAACTCGCCAACGAAAGGGAGCGGCGCATATCCGAACTATCCAATGAATTGGCCATGGTGAATAATTTCCGCCATGCCAACGTCTGCCGACTGGAGGAAACACAAGCCAAACTGGCGAGCACTGAGCAAGAATATGCTGGGTATCGCCGTGCGGTCGCGGACATGAAGCCGTGAGGCGGTATTGGGAAAATCCCGAGGAACAACTCGAACGAATTAGAGCGCTCGTTAGTCGCTGGAAGGCTGGGGAGTTTTCCGAAACGGTATTCACCGCTTCTTTGATCGCCGCCGGGTGCCCTAAAGTTACGGTTGAGGAATTGACGGCAGTACACCGCGCCGCCTTCCGCCAATCGCTTCCGTATCTCCGGGGAGATATTCGATGAGCACTCATGCCGAAAGGATGCAGGCGCTGCATGGCTTCCTTGAAGCCGAGCTGGCCCAAAAGCAAGAGCAATACAGGACGCGCGCCGAACGGTTCCGCGCGGCCGCATTCGAGGCGCATCAGGACTGGCGGCTCGGCTGCATCCCGCCGCGGTTGGGCGACGCCGCGGCCATGATCTTCCGGGAAGGAATCTCTGATATCATTCGCCTGCGTCTGCGGATCGCCTATATGCCGCTGTTCCAAGGGCTGGAGCGGATTGAAAAGCGGTGTGGCGTGCTGGCGGATTTGCCACGCGAGCCATGGGCGCCGTCAAGGCATAAGGTGAACCGATGAACGACGTGACCTATACACTGCGCCGCGAGGCGATTGCCGCACGCCTAAAGGCCATAAAGCCGCGCCGCAGTCAGCTCGGCATCCTCGGCTTGCCCACGAAACCGAAGACCAAGCCAAGGTTCGCCGGCATCGCGAGCGCGAGGGAGCCGCAGAGCTAATCGAGTTTCTGCGCCGCGAACTGCACCAAGCCCGCAGCCACGCCAGCTATCACTGCGATTGATCCTGACCGAGGAACCGCATCATGCGACGTAAGCGCTATACTGGCCCCTATCGAATACCAGATTCGGATGAGATATTTCAGAGCGTGGCATTGGCAATGGCTGCGCTCGATCGCCGCTTTGAAGAAAAGCTACCATGGCGCACGCCACTGTGGTTCTGGCAATGGAATTCTTGAGCAGGGAACAAAGCACGGATGCGCGTTGGCGCGTAGCTGGTACAAGGCCGGGGCTGTCCTACTCATCGTGCTAGGCCCCAGCATACCTAAACAGGGAAAGATGGGGCGAGGCATCGCCCGGAAGTGTGAGGCGATCGTGACGGCAGTGGGAGACTTCGGTCATCAGAACCACAAGCAGCTAAGCCGAAAGGATAGGCCGCTGTGCAGTAGTACCAACCCCGAGGGGAGGATGGTCACGATTGACGGCTCGGGGTTTAACGGTTGGCCTGCGCTCACTGCTGAGGGCCTGTGCGATGCCTCACCCGATCTTTCGTAACATGCTTATCCGGTTGGGACACACGGCCCTAGATGTTGTGGTCAGGGCCCGACCCATGAGGTGGCACTAATCTTCCCGGACTTGGATAAGGAAGCGCTCCGGTGTGGAATGCCAGTGTGCCGCTATAGCTTTCGCTGGTCTCGCCTCCCTTGCTGACCGAAGCGACAATGGAAGCCCATTCGTTCGGTGGGACTGTGAGAAGGACAAAACGCCCCGGATGACTATCTGGAAGTCGGTCGTCAACAAAGTTCTCGTTTCTGATCATCACTGAGCCGTCGTCGTTGCGTGTGAAAGCCCAGCCATCTCGCCAGTGAAATTCCATCGTATTTATCCTCATCAATATCTAGTGGGTCTCAACGTTTGTGTGTTGGAAGCGGATAAGCATGTTTCGTAAGCTAGGAGAAACAGCATGCGACGTTTAGCATGGCTAGATATTCCAGAAGGTGACGTTCATCCAGCGCTGGATAGGCCTATTACGCCGCGCGAAAAGCAGTCGATCGCCATTTTTCTCGGTCTGATCCGGGAAATGCGCCAAAAGGCTCAGTGGCGGATGGCTGAAATCCGCTCAGAGATTGCCGATCTTGATAAAAAGATAGAGATTTCCAACATGAACGAAGCCGCGCTGCTTTGGCAGGAGTCGGTTGACGATCTCGACACCACACCTCGTTGCTCTCCCTGAGAGACTATTTCAGACAAGCCCTCGCTTCCGCAATCCTGATGGATGACCATTTCTTTCTCTTGGCCCAGCGCTCCGCAGCCTTCTCGCCGTAGATGGAAACGTAGGAGCGGATGATTTCACAGGTGAAAGACTGCTCGCGAACTGTGGCCGCGCCATCGGCAAACTGCAGCGCCACCGCCTCAGTGCAAAGGCAACTTAGGCAAGCCGCCACTCTTAGCCAAATACTGAAATATCTCATGGATGGCGAACCCCGTTAAGGTGCAGATGCCGATGACGCCAGCCCAGATCAGTTTGCCCATGTCGACCATTCCACTCTGGCGAGACTTATCCAAGGCATAGGCATTGATGGAAGGCATCACCTTCTCGTCAATTTCGTTTTTGATCTCGGCCAGATCTTGCTGCACACCGTAAGCGACCCCTGTCAGGTTGTGAACCTGGATGGTCATGGCGTCGAATTTGTCGTGCAACACCCGACGGCCTGCGGCTGCAGCTTCTTCCTGCCGTCGCCACTGATCTTGCAGGGAACGGACAGTGCCCTCCAGATCGCCAAGGGCTCGGGCAACGTCCGTCATTCCAAATCAGACCTTCTTGACGGCCTGCGCCACCGCGTCGGCCTGCGCGTGCAGTTTGGCCGATAGTGTGTTGGCATCGATCACCATCGACTGAATCTTGGTCTTGGCAAACCAGATGAAAGCGCCGCCGGCGACGAAGCCAAGAATGCCGGAGATAATCCATAGTTCCATGGTCAGGTTCCCTTTACAGTGACGGTTGGTTGCACGGCCAGCGTGGCCGCCATCCGCTGCTGTCCTCGGAGCAGCATGCGGTCGCCGAACCAAAATCCGATGATGGCGCCGAACATCGCCTGTGTTTCGGTCGGCCAGAGCAACTTCACAAGCTGCCCCAAGTCATAACCGCTGTTCACCGCATAGATAAACAGGAACACCTCCATCGTGGCCCAGATCAGGAAAAAGGCCAGCGTGAGAAAAGGCCGGATAAATACGGCCAGCGCGTCCACCCACTTGATACCGCTAAGGCCGCCACCAAAGCCATAAATAGCGTCTGCCTGTCGAATGTCAGCTTGAGCATTCGCGAGATCAACCTGTAACGCAACGCCATCCTTTTGAGCTTGGATCTGGAGTTGAGCCATTGCGAGCTGCTGGGCATTGTTCGCTTTCAGCGTGAACAGTTGCACAATTGACGGCACCATGCCGGCGAGTGCGCCGAGAATCGCAGGGAGGGCGGCGAGGACGGCCAGCATGGCACTAACCCGTCGGCGGGATCGTGGGGACGCCAGTACCCGTTCCGGTGGCAAGGTTCTGGATCACCTCGTCCTTTTTGGCGCTCTGTTCGTCCTTGCGCGCGCTGCTGTTGCTTGTTCCGAGCCAATAGACAACGGCAACGCTGGCGAGGGCTGACCATTGGCCAAATAAGAACAGGATTACGTTCTGATTGCCATCAACGATGAGGCCGGGCTTGAAGGCCAGAAGCGAAATGGCCCCGAAAAACGCGATGACCATGATGGAAACAACGGTAGGCGCAACGCCACCTGTCTTGCTCATGCTGCACCTTTGGGTTTGAACATGGCAACGAACCGCTGCCAGAATGTCGGAGCCAGATTTGGCGGTGGGTTGGTGCCGGGCGCGGGAAGCACGATCGGCGGCGGCTCGGGAATGAGAGGCGTTACCGCGGCCAGCGCGCTATCCAGTGCGTCGATGGTTGCCTGGTCGACAATCGTCGTGGCCGGCAGACCATGGCTCGCCTTGAACACGCTGATGGCCGCGCGCGTGCTCGGGCCAGGATTGCCGTCGACGTCGAGTTGAGGCTTGGCACCCAGCTTGTTGAGCGACGTCTGCAGCCACTCGGTCGTCAATTCAGGCTTGGCCGGCGGTGCGGCGCCACCCATCACGGTTTGCTGCGCTTCGATCCAATCGGCATCTGGTGCCGGATATTGCTTCCCTGCTTCGTGCCAGGCCTGCGCTTTGAGGAAAGGAATCGCCAGTGGCCCGCGCCAGAATGCGTCGTCCATGACAGTGCCCCGGGTCATCCCCGGCGCGCGCTTGAGCACAAAGGCAATGTAGCTCTCGACTTCGTTGTGTCCTGACCAGATGGCGATCGCGTCGGCAAACCGCTTGTTCGCGTAGTTCTTTGAGGTCCGCCACAGGTCTAATTGGGCGCAAATTCCCTGTACGTAGGTCGGGAAAACCGCGATGTTGTTCCCTTGGCCCTTGCCATCATTGAGCACAACAGCCTTCGGAGCAGCACCCCATTTGATCGCCAGCGGGCTTCCCCACATGGCACCGGGGTTTTTGTACCGAATTGATGCTGGCTCCATGGCTCCTACCCCACCGTTGCCAATATGCAACTCTCAACCTACGGACGTTTGCCTTAATTGTCTACCGTATCCTGTGGGTCATCCTGTGGAGGCGACAATCTGTTGCGCGTCGTCGACGCAGTAATAATACGGACAGCAGGTTTCAGCACCTGCACGGTGCGCGGACGGTCGGGTTTCTTGGCTTGGATTGGTGGGTTCGGAGGCGGGTTGTCGGTCATTTGATTGGCTTCTTTCCGGTTCGGATCAGCGTCATCTTATCGTCCCGAGCCTGCACCAGAATCGACGGCCACTTGCCGAATAGAAGGCCTTCGGCCGAAGTCCGCGACCCGTCGATGGTTTCGTTGATGATCCTCATTTTCTGATAGGCGGGGATGGTTTCCCACTGCTGCGATTTTACGATCACGTCCAGCCGTTGCTTCGCCATCCGTCCCGACATGCGGGCGAAATACTCATATTGCTCCGGCGTCAAATCGACGTTGCGGACTTTCTTTTCCACCGCAGCTTTACCCATACCGAGTTGGGCCATGGCGATGTTGACCGGATCCTGCGAGGCCTTCTGATAATAGACGCTACTGATGCCGCCGACTTGTTCGCGGCCCGGCACAGGCTCGCCCCACAGATCGATTTTCGGATGGAGGGTTTCCGATTCGCCGGGGATGCGGGCCTTGATCGCGTCGAGCACGCCCCAGGTTTGGCGAATGTAGGGATCGCGTGATTTGGCAATCCAGTTCACGTCGGCCGGCACAAAGCTGGAAAGGAAACTCTTGATGTACTGCTGGCCATATTGGTCAGGGGTTTCCACGGCCTTAATCAGTTCGGCCGGACCCTGCAGCGAGCTCTGATCCAGTGTGTTCTGCACGATCGCGTGGAACAGCTTTGATCCTGCCTCGGTGTAATCCTTTTCCTCGACCAGATGCGCGATGTCATGAAGGTCCGCCGCCATGCCCATCAGCATCCCGAGCGGGCCGAGCTTTTGCACCTGATACCAAGTGCCGCCGATTTTGATGCTGTGGGGCTGATTGGTCAGGCGCCAGATGGCATTTTTCTTCGGGTCTTTCGGGCCCGAACCAGTGATATAGCCCTCCGCCGCCAAGGCACCGAACGCCAGCATGGTAGCCGAGCCGAACAGCATCCGCGCCATCGCATGGTCTTGGGCGATGTTGCCGTTCTTGCCTGACAGGTCCGCGCGCAGTTCCCGCGAAAGGAAGCCAGCCGGAGTGCGCTTGATGACGGTTTGATCCAGGATGCGCGCAACAACATTGGTAAATGGCGCCACGAATTTCAGGATTTGCGTGTCGCCAATCCCGGGAAGGTTGATGCTGCGGCTGGTCAGATAGTTGATGGCGCGGACGAACTCGCCGCCCTTGTCCATGAAGGTCAACTGCCGTGCCTCGCCGCGGGCCGCGAGCATCATTTCGTCGGTTGGTGCGTTGCGAAGTTGCGCTACCCTTTGGCGGAAAGCCGAGCCGACCAAGCCTTCGTCTGCTGCCATGCGATAGGCGATGGCGTTGAGCGCTGCCGAATAGTTCACCGCCGCTTGGAACGTGTCGGCAGTCGCCAGCATGCGCCCGGGTAGCCGAACGAGGGTTCCGACCGGAAGCACATTCACGCCCCGGACTTGGATATCCGGGATTTGGCCCTGCACATCGAACTTGGCTCCCATGAACGGCGAGCCCTCGACGCCGCCGGCGCGGGTGATCTCAGCCCCTGCCAAGATGCCGTCCCGCACACCGCGGAGCAGGCCAAACAGCCCGGTTTGCACATCCCGGATGGTGGCCTTGGTATCCAGCACGCCGCGGGGCAGTAATTCATCATGCAAGACGCCCTGCAGGATGCCAGAAACGGCTTCCTCCTCGCCCGGCAGCAATCCGGCCGCACCCTTCTTGAAGGCTTCCCCTGCTGCTAGGGCGGCCGGGGAGACGCCTTCCAGCGCGCCCTTGGCAGCCGCCGCCACTTCGCCCAATCGCGTATAGGTGCCTTCCCGGCCTACCGTGCGCAGCGCCCCGCCGACGATGGCCGCCAGCGCCCGTTCTGGGCCAAAACTCTGGACGAACAGGATGCCGTTGCTCAACCCGTTTGCGATGAAAGTCGATGGACCGGAAAGCAGCCCATTGATCCACGCCTCGAGCAACATCCCGCCGGCCGATCGCTTGTCCGCGTTCTGGATGAATTTGTTCATCTTGGACGGATCGTCGAGGGTCGCGGCAAGTTTAACCTGCGCCTTCAACTGGAACAGGGTTTTGCCAGTGGCTTCCTGCATCATCTGCTCGAAGGCCTTGGGGTCAGCCTCGCCCGGCAACTTGCGGAAGGCGCGGAGCGCGCGGCCCGCCTCTGCAGTGACGCCAGCCACGGTCTTTTGAACGAGTTGCAATCGGTCTTTGGCTTGTGCGAACGCCAGCAAATCTTCGTCGCTGCCACTTGCTGCAGCCTTCTTCGCAACTGCGGAAAGATTTGCAGCCGATTCTCTCAATAGCTTCCGGAGAGCGACTACCTGTTCGGCGTTGAATGCCTGACCCGCAACATGCTGAGCTACCAGATTTTCGGCACCCGACATGCCGATTTCATTGGCTAGGGCCAGCACCTCGCCATCCATCACCTTGCCGCG
>JAHFPK010000428.1 GCA_023266715.1 Hyphomicrobiales bacterium
CGCAATTCATGCCTACCCGCTTCGGGCTTTAGGCAAAAGACGCCCAAGGCAAGATGAACCGGCATCGGAATTCAAAACGCTGCGCCGACACTTCGGCCAATGCCGTAGCATTTTGTGATTGGTTCATGTTACCAAAGGTACATCTTTCCACCGCGCAAATCCGGATCACCCATGACGGTTCCAAAGAAAAATTCAGCACTTGAGGTGACGTTGCTCTTGATTCTCGCAACACTTTGGGGCGCATCCTAAACCCTGATCAAGATCGGCGTTGTAACCATTCCGCCAATTACCTTTATTGCCGCGCGAACTTTGATTGCTGGCGGAATTCTGCTTGTTATCATTAATCTGCGCGAGCTGGAACTGCCACTAGGGATAAGTATGTGGCGTCATTTCATATTTCAGGCCTGCCTCAATAGTGTGATCCCTTTTACGATGATTGCCTGGGCGGAACAAAGCGTAGATGCTGGTTTGGCGACGATCCTGAATTCGACCTCTCCCATATTCACATTCTTGTTGACTGTCTTCCTTACGCAACACGAACCAGCGACGCCGCGCAAACTGTTTGGCGTGGTGGCGGGAATTACCGGCATCTGCCTTATCGTTGGTTTCGAGGCATTTAATGGACTCGGCCACGAGTTTTGGCCCCAACTTGCCATTGTTGCGGCAACTGTGTGCTATGCAGGCGCTGCCATCTTCGGACGCGGATTCAAGGGGCTTGACCCTTTGATGCCAGCGGCTGGTTCCCTAATTTGTGGGGCGCTCATACTTATTCCCGTGTCAGTGTTGGTGGACCACCCTTGGAAGCTGGCGCCATCTCCGCAATCAATTCTGGCTTTGATTGGCCTCGCGGTGTTTTCAACGGCCCTTGCCTTTGTGATTTACTTTCGCCTCATCCAGACGCTGGGTTCAGTTGGAACCACAGCTCAAGCCTATCTGCGGGTTCCCATCGGCGTTGCAATTGGCATCCTATTCCTAGGTGAAACTCTGACTGCAACCATTTGGATGGGACTTCTATGTGTCATCATTGGCGTAGCTGCGATGACAATCCCATCGCGTATTAAACCAGTTCTCTCACCAAAGGGGTGAGGAGTCCTTCACGCCTCCCTCACTGCCTCGTGTCGCTTCGTGATTTGCGTGATCACGAATTTTCGGCTCATTGTGATTGCAATCAACAGGGAGGCAAATCATGAGCCGCATTGAAGTTCGCAAGGGCATGCCCGATGTGCAGATCACCCGCGAGGAATTCTCGCGGCGTTTTCGCAACCGGTTCTTTGATCCGGCCTTCGCCAAAAACGAAGCGGCTATCAAGGCCATCATCGACACGGCCTGGAATGGCTATGACGTTTATCGCAAGAACCCCATAAAGCGCGTGGCGGGCGAAGGCTATGCGAAGCCCAAAGCCGAACTCCCCGTTGAATGGCTGGAAACCAAAGCCGCAATCGGTGCCGCAGAAGCACGCCAGAAAAATCCGAAATCGCCGAGCCGCATTCTGCTAGTCAACGGTTCCATGCGCTCCGACCAAAGCTGCCCCGGCGAACTGTCAAAAACCTGGCGGCTGTTGAAGCTCGCCGAGGAGCAAATCCATAAGGCAAAGGGTTTTGAAACCGAAATTCTCGATCTCTCGCTGCTCACCTCGCAATATGGCCGCGTCATTCACCCCTGCAAGGCGTGTGTGTCCACGGCCCAGCCCCTCTGCCATTGGCCGTGCTCGTGCTACCCCAATTTCGCCATGGGGCAGACCAGCGACTGGATGAACGAGATCTATCCCATGTGGGCGGCGGCCCATGGCGTGATGATCCTAACCCCGGTGAACTGGTATCAGGCGCCCGCCGGCCTGAAAGCCATGATCGACCGGCTGGTTTGCGCCGATGGCGGCAATCCTGATCCAACCACAACGGGCGGCAAGGACCCTGCGAAGGCTAAAGCGCTTGAGCTGAAAGGCTGGGATTATCCGCGCCACCTTGCGGGCCGCGCTTTCTCGGTCGCAGTTCATGGCGATGCGGCGGGCGTTGAAAACCTGCGCCGCATTTTGACCGACTGGCTGGAAGACATCGGCATGATCGCCTCGGGACACAAGTCCCACATCGGCGCCTATATCGGCTATCTCGGAACCTATGCCGAAAGCCATGAGGACCTTGATAAGGATAAGGGCGTGCAGGAGGATGTGAAGACGGCGGCCCAGGCGCTAGTGAATGCGGTGAAACTTTTGCGGGCTGGCAAGCTCACCCCGCCCGACGCCGATTTGCACGAGGCAAGGCCGAAGTA
>JAHFPK010000429.1 GCA_023266715.1 Hyphomicrobiales bacterium
GTGGTGGCTGCCTCAGTCATTGCCATGGGCCTCATTTCCATGCCGATCATGCTGCGCTATGGCTATGACCGTTCTCTCGCCGCAGGCGTGATCACGGCGTCGGGCACGCTGGCGCAAATTATTCCGCCGTCGCTGGTGCTGATCGTGCTTGCCGATCAGCTCGGCGTTTCGGTGGGGCCGATGTATGCCGGTGCGATCCTGCCGGGACTCTTGCTGGTTGGACTCTTCTGTCTTTATATTTTTGGTATAACGATCTTGCAGCCCGCCCGTGCGCCAGCCCTTCCAGTTGAAGCACGCACATTGGGCAGTGGCGTGGCATCGCTGTTTGTGGTCATTCTCATGAGTGTTGCAATCGGGGTTCTCAGCTGGTGGCTTCTCAAGGACAACGTCACCAGGGGTGCGGGCATTTGGGGGGCGGCAATTGCGGCGACAATTGCCTATGCCGTAGCGCTTATTGACAAGCGTTTGAAATTTGACCGCCTGTCGCATCTCGCCCAGCAGGTCATTATCGTTCTCATTCCGCCGCTGGCTTTGATTTTTCTGGTTCTCGGTACGATCTTTCTGGGCATTGCAACGGCAACCGAAGGGGGCGCCATGGGGGCCACGGGTTCGCTGCTGCTGGCCTTGTTCAAGGGTCGCTTGCCTTACAAAACACTTAGCGACGCTCTCGACGGCACCACGCGGCTTGCCTGTTTCGTCCTGTTCATCCTCATTGGTTCAAGGGTCTTCTCGCTCACCTTTTATGGGGTGAACGGCCATGTTTGGGTTGAGAATCTGATGACGGGGCTTCCCGGCGGCACCTGGGGATTTCTCATCGCCGTCAACGCGCTGGTATTTGTGCTCGGCTGTTTCATCGATTTCTTTGAAATTGCTTTCATCGTCATTCCGCTTCTTGCTCCTGTTGCTCAAAAATTGGGCATAGACCTCGTCTGGTTTGGCATCATCATCGGCATGAACATGCAAACCAGCTTCCTGACGCCGCCATTTGGTTTTGCCCTGTTCTACATGCGCTCGGTGGCGCCCGCAGCACCTTGGGTGGACAAATCAACCGGTCGAACGATTGCCGGTGTCACGACAGCACAGATTTATCGCGGCGGTGTTGCCTTCATCATTCTGCAACTTATCATGGTGGCGATTGTGGTAATCTTCCCATGGCTCTCGATCGGCGAGGGGGAAAAGAAAGTGGATACGAACACGATCGAGATTACGCTTCCATCACTGGAATAGAGTTGTCCTCTCCTGTAAATCGAGAGAGGACAACTTATTTGTTTTAAAGCATCTTCTTCTGCTGCTGGCCCATCATGAAGCGGTCGAAGGTGAATTCCGAAACCTGGAACCAGAGATACTGGTCGGCGCGGAAGGCCATCATGGCGTCGTGAACCTTTTTGAAAGCCGCGTTCGTGCCGCTCATTTCAGCATAGGTTTCCTTTGCCGCATTGAAGCAGGCTTCCATCACGTCCTGCGGGAATGGCCGGAGCTGCGCACCTTCGCCCACTAGTTTCTTGAGCGCTTCCGGATTGCGGGCGTCATATTTTGCCTGCATATCAACATTAGCCGCCTGGCAGGCGGTCTTGACGATGGATTGGTAGGTTGGAGTGAGCTCGGCCCATTTTGCCGTGTTGACCATTGTGTGCAGCATGGCGCCGCCTTCCCACCAACCGGGATAGTAATAGAACGGTGCCACCTTGTAGAAGCCGAGCTTTTCATCATCATAGGGGCCCACCCATTCGGCAGCATCTATCACGCCTTTTTCAAGGTTCTCGTAAATCTGGGCGCCGGGCAGCTGCTGCGGCACCACGCCAACTTTGGAAATGACCTTGCCGCCAAAACCGCCGATGCGCATTTTCACGCCTTGCACGTCGGCAACGGACTTGATTTCCTTGCGGAACCAGCCACCCATTTGCGCGCCGGTATTGCCGCAAGGGAAGGCAATCAGATTCTGGGTGGCATAGAAATCGTTCATCAGGTCCATACCGCCGCCGTGATACATCCAAGCGTTTTGCTGGCGAGAATTCAGGCCAAATGGAACAGCTGTGCCGAAGGCATAGGTTGGATCCTTGCCCCAATAGTAATAGGAGGCGGTGTGGCACATTTCCACGTTGCCCTTGCCCACTTCATTGGCGGCTTCGAGGGGAGGGGCAATTTCGCCGCCGGGGAAAACCTGAATCGTGAACTTGTTGTCGGTGGCTTCGCTTACAAATTTTGAAAAGGTTTCGGCCGCACCATAAATTGTATCAAGACTTTTTGGAAAGCTTGAGGTCA
>JAHFPK010000126.1 GCA_023266715.1 Hyphomicrobiales bacterium
GCAATGACGCCTTTCAGGAATGCGACACGGTTGGCATCACGCGGCCCTGCACGAAGCACAACTGGCTGGTGAAGGACGTGAATGACCTGGCGCGCATTCTGCATGAGGCCTTCTATGTGGCAACCCACGGGCGGCCCGGCCCGGTTGTGGTTGATATCCCGAAGGATGTTCAGTTTGCCAAGGGGCGCTATGTCGGCCCGAAGAATATTGAGCACAAGACCTATCGCCCACAGGTGAAGCCCCATCAGGAGGCGATCCGCGCGGCAGTTGAGCTCATCGCCAAGGCCAAGCGCCCGCTGCTTTATACTGGTGGGGGCGTCATCAATTCCGGCGTGATTGCTTCGAAGCTGCTGCGCGAATTTGTGAAGATGACGAACATCCCGATCACCTCGACGCTGATGGGCCTTGGCGCCTATCCCGCATCCGGCAAGAACTGGATGGGCATGCTTGGCATGCACGGCACCTACGAGGCCAACATGGCCATGCATGATTGCGACGTGATGATCAATGTCGGCGCGCGCTTTGATGACCGAATCACGGGGCGGCTTGATGCCTTCTCGCCGGGTTCGAAGAAAATCCATATCGATATTGATCCCTCTTCGATCAACAAGACGGTGCAGGTTGATATTCCGGTTGTTGGCGATGTGGCCCATGCGCTCGAAGACATGATCCGGGTGTGGAAAGCCAAGTCGTATGAGCTGGACAAGAAAGCCTTGCAGGCCTGGTGGAAGGAAATCGAGGGTTGGAAGACCAAGGATTGCCTGAAGTACAAAACCAGCAAAGATGTGATCATGCCGCAATACGCCATTCAGCGGCTGTATGAGATCACCAAGGACAAGGAAGTTTATATCACCACGGAAGTGGGCCAACACCAGATGTGGGCGGCGCAATTCTTCAAGTTTGAAGAGCCGCACCACTGGATGACGAGCGGAGGTCTCGGCACCATGGGCTATGGCCTGCCTTCGGCGGTTGGCGTGCAGATGGCGCACCCGAAGTCGCTGGTCATTGATATCGCGGGCGATGCCTCGGTGCAGATGACCATGCAGGAAATGTCCACGGCGGTGCAGTACCGGTTGCCGATCAAGATATTCATCCTGAACAACCAGTACATGGGCATGGTGCGGCAGTGGCAGCAATTGCTCCACGGCAACCGGCTCAGCGAAAGCTATTCGGAAGCACTTCCTGATTTTGTGAAGCTGGCGGATGCCTTTGGCTGCGTTGGGCTGCGGGCTGAAAAGCCTGCGGAACTCGACGGCAAGATCATGGAAATGATTAAGACGCCGCATCCCGTACTGTTTGATTGCCGGGTGGCGAACTTGGCCAATTGCTTCCCGATGATTCCATCGGGCAAGGCACATAATGAAATGCTGCTGGGCGAAGATGTGTCGGACGAAGAAGTTGGCAGCGCCATTGATGCCAAGGGCAAAGAGCTGGTTTGAGGAGAACAACATGAACGCACATCAAGCGCCTACGGGCTCGGCCTATTTCCTCGACACGTCCAAGAAGGCGGTGGAAACCCACACGCTGGCCGTTGTGGCCGACAACGAACCGGGCGTCCTGGCTCGCATCATCGGATTGTTTGCGGGCCGCGGCTACAACATCGACTCGCTGACGGTCTCGGAAACGATCCATGAAAAGCATGTATCGCGCTTTACCATTGTGACCACGGGCACGCCCGCAGTGCTCACGCAGATCAGGCACCAGCTTGAGCGCATGGTGCCGGTGCATTCGGTTGCTGACTTGACGGAGCTGGGCAATTCCATCGCGCGCGAACTCGCCATGGTAAAGGTCGCAGGCACAGGCGAAAAGCGCATGGAGGCCCTGCGCCTGGCGGACGCTTTCCGCGCCCGCGTGATTGATGCCTCGACCGAGAGTTTCATTTTTGAAATCACCGGCAAGCCCGACAAGGTTGATCAGTTCATTTCGCTGATGGTGCCGATCGGCCTGGTTGAAGTTGCCCGCACCGGCGTTGCCGGAATTTCGCGCGGCGTTGAGGGAATGCGGGTCTAGTTTCTTGTCCTCTCGTGAAACGGGAGAGGAAGGGACCCAATCGCAAAGCGATTGGGGAGGTGAGGGGAACGAAGTCGAAGTGCCCTCATCTATCCCATCCTGCTTCGCTTTGCTTCGCAGGACGGGCCGAAGACGTGGGTTTTATCGATTATCATTGAGGTGAAGCATGCAAGTTTTTAATCCCTCCCATCCTGGTGAAACTATCAGGGAAGACGTGATTGGCGAACTTGGCCTTTCGGTTACTGATGCGGCGCGCGCACTTGGGGTGGGGCGTCCAGCATTGAGTGCTGTTTTAAACGAACGTGCGAGCCTTTCACCGGAGATGGCTTTGCGGCTTGAAAAAGTTTTTGGTGTTTCGATGGATTTGCTTCTCAAGATGCAGTTGCAGTTTGATATTGCGCAAGTTCGGAAGGCTGCGAAAAACCTGAAAGTCCAGAAATACAAGCCTGCGGCGTAAACTGGTCTGATATTATTTTTCAAAACCGGACTTTCCAGCATTCCATTACTCGCCTACAAGCCGCCCCATGAGTTGCAAGCTGTCTGTGAATGTTAATGCCATTGCCTACCTGCGCAACCGGCGAAACTTGCCTTGGCCCAGCGTTGAAGGGTTGGGGCGGATTGCCCTACAGGCGGGCGCTGCAGGCCTCACCATTCATCCGCGCCCGGATGAACGCCATATTCGCAACAGCGATGTTCCGGTGCTGCGCGACTTGATCCGGCAGGAATTTCCTACGCGCGAATATAATATCGAAGGCTACCCGGATGTGCGCTTTCTCAAACTGGTTGAAGCCAACAGGCCGGACCAGGTGACGTTGGTTCCCGATGACCCGGCACAGGGTACGTCTGACCATGGCTGGGAAATCGCAAACAACCATTCCTTCCTGAAGGATGTAATCGCACGGCTGCGTGCGGGCAAGATGCGTGTCTCTGTCTTTGTCAATGCCGATCCGGCATTGGCTGAACTGGCAAAATCAGTAGGCGCTGACCGTATCGAGATTTACACCGGCCCCTATGGCGGTGCGGTTGACGCTGCTGTGCGGGCGCTTGAGTTTGATAAAATTGTGGTGACGGGCAAGGTTGCCGAATTCGCGGGCCTTGGCCTCAATGCGGGCCATGATCTCACGCGGGAAAATCTGCCAGCCCTTGTGGCGGCACTTCCAAATCTCGCCGAAGTGTCAATCGGCCACGCAATTATTGCCGATGCTCTCACTTTCGGAATGGCCGAAACCGTGCGAATGTTCAGGGATGCAATTGGCGATGTCTGAACTTTCCACGCTTATTTCAATCGGGCTTGTGCAGGTCGTGGCAGTGATCAGCCCCGGCCCCAGCTTTCTCATCACGGCACGCACATCGGTGGCGAAATCCCGCGCAGACGGAATCAAGGTGGCGCTTGGCCTCGCTGCGGGAACGGTTGTGTGGTCGAGCCTGGCCCTGCTTGGTCTCAATGCGGTGTTTCACGCGCTGCCGGCCGTCTTCATGGCGATGAAAGTTGTCGGTGCCCTGTTCATTCTGTGGATCGCCTATCAAATATTCCGCCATGCGGCCGAGCCGGTTGAAATTATTGAAGGCGGTGGCGGAGCCACCACAAACCCTTTCCTCAAGGGCTTCACCACCCAGATGTCCAATCCAAAGGCGGCGGTGTTCTTCGGTTCCATATTCATTGCCATGCTTCCCAGTGATATTCCTCTTTGGATGACCGTCGCGCTCATCGTGCTTGTTACTTTCAACGAGATCTGGTGGTACACGATCGTGGCGCTGTTTTTCGGCGCTGGGCCGGTGCGGCGGTTCTACATCAAAGCAAAGGTCTGGATTGACCGGGTGACCGGGCTTTTCCTCGGCGCGCTGGGCCTGCGTCTGCTTTGGGCTGCCAGGGACGCCGCATAGGCCCCATGCTTATTGGAGCTTGCCTTAACCGGGCCAGCCCGCTAATTCCCGCGCTGATATTGCAACAGGGACCATTCACATGCGCGTTTATTATGACCGGGATGCTGACGTTAACCTCATCAAGGGCAAGAAAGTTGTCATTGTGGGTTATGGCAGCCAGGGCCGGGCCCATGCGCTGAACCTCAAGGATTCAGGGGCCAAGAACCTGGCAGTGGCGCTCAAGGCCGGTTCGCCCACGATCAAGAAGGCGGAGGCCGATGGCCTCAAGGTGATGACCGTGGCTGACGCCGCCAAGTGGGGCGACTTGCTGATGATGGCAACGCCGGACGAACTTCAGGCCGATATCTTTAAAGCGGACATTGCCCCCAATATCCGGGATGGCGCTGCCATTGCCTTTGCCCACGGCCTCAATGTGCATTTCAATTTGATTGAGCCGAAGAAGACCATCGACGTGATCATGATTGCGCCGAAGGGCCCGGGCCACACGGTGCGCGGGGAATATCTGAAGGGCGGCGGCGTTCCCTGCCTCATCGCCATCAATCAGGATGCTTCCGGCAATGCCCATGACCTCGCGCTGTCATATGCCTCAGGCGTAGGTGGCGGGCGCTCGGGCATCATCGAAACGACGTTCCGCGAGGAATGCGAAACCGATCTGTTCGGCGAGCAGGTGGTGCTTTGCGGCGGCCTGGTTGAACTCATTCGTGCCGGTTTTGAAACGCTGGTGGAAGCGGGCTACGCGCCGGAGATGGCCTACTTCGAATGCCTGCATGAAGTGAAGCTCATCGTCGACCTGATTTACGAAGGCGGCATTGCCAACATGAACTACTCGATCTCAAACACGGCGGAGTGGGGCGAGTATGTCACCGGCCCCCGCATCATCACGGACGAAACCAAGGCCGAGATGAAGCGCGTGCTCGCTGACATCCAGACGGGCAAGTTCACATCGGAGTGGATGCAGGAATACCGCGCCGGAGCCGCCCGCTTCAAGGCCATCCGCCGCAACAATGACAGCCATTCCATCGAAGCAGTGGGCGCAAAGCTCCGCGAAATGATGCCGTGGATCGCCAAGAACAAGCTGGTGGACAAGGCAAGGAATTAGGGTTTGTCCGAACATGGTTGACCGGTTATTGCTCGGTGCTTGTTTTTCTTCTGGCTTTTCGGCATGGCCAGCGAAGCGGTATCAGACAATGGAAAGTTTTCTGATTCGAGCATTTGCAAGGGGGCAATTTCAACAATAATGGGTCGTGACCCGGCAATAATTAGGGTTGATAAACTGAGCCAGCCTGTTGTTTTCCTTTCGTATGTTTGGGCCGACGACAATACAAGATGGTCATATCGGTGTAAGCTTGAGGGGAGCCGAATATTTTGGGCAACACCCGATGGTCGATGGCGCACTCATGAAGCAGACGAAGTGATTACGTTTGAAGTTGTCAAAAACACTATTTCAATTCGACAAAAATTTGCAGATGGTTCTGAGAGTGAAGACAATTATAGTTTGTCGCAACTATCTGGCGAATAATACACTCTGAAAGGTATCATTTTAACTAGCACACTCAAACCAACTCCACCTTCAATTTCCGCCCCACTGCCTGCGCCGCGCGCTGCAAGGTTTCCAGCGTGGCGTTGCCGCTCTTGGGGTCCAGCACACGGTCCAGCTGGGCGCGGCTGGTGTTCATGGCAGCTGCCATCTGTTGCTTGGTCAATTTCTTCTTCTTCATTGCTTGCGCAAGTTGCCATGCCAACACGCTTTTCACGGCGAAATTGGTGGACTCGTCAAGGATACCTTCCTCTTCCAGCCAACTTTCAAACGATGAACCGAGATGTTTCCTGTTGAATTTCATTGCAGTATTTCCTTCAGTCTTTGCCTTGCCAGGGCGAGTTCGGTTTGTGGTATTTTCTGTGCCTTCTTGATGAAAGCGTGAAGCAGTACCAGTGTTTCGCCGTCTGTTGCGAAGAGTATGCGTGCTTCCCGTTTGCTAGGCAGGGAAGATCGCAGCTCCCAAATGCCGCTCTGCATTTTCCGCACAAGCGGCATTCCAATTGGCCAACCAAACTGCAACTGGCGAATATCGTCACCAACGCGTATTCGATCTTTCTTGGGTAGCTCTTGCAAAAAATTCACGTACCAGTTCCCTACCCGTTGCAGACTTCCAAAACGCCAGCGGTATCGGGACGAGCCGTATCATAATTGATGGTTTGTATCACATATGGTACACAAACACAAGAAATTAAAAAGGGCCCTGGTTGGGGCCCTTTCATTGCGTGGTGGATGTTTAGCCGAGGAAGGCCTGCTTGTTGTTTGCCAGCCAGCTGGTGAACGGCGTGTTGTCGTTGCTGGTGAGTTTTTTGTAGTCGCCGGTCACGTCGGCCACGCGGCCTGCGGCGGTGTTGGTGTCGAAGGAGGCGAAGACGCGGGCGATCACTTCCGGCATGCCGGAGCCCACCATGCCTTGCACGAGACCATCGACCGGAACCTGAACGACGGCGATGGGCTTGCCAACCGCATCGCTCACCAGCTTGGCGATTTCGGCGGTGGTGCGTGCTTCCGCGCCGGACAGGGTGTAGATTTTCTTGCCCGATTCATTCGAAGCCAATGCAGCGGCGGCGGCCTTTGCCAAATCCTCACGGGCGCTGTGGGCGATCTTGCCGTCGCCTGCGGCGGTGTACCAGGTGCCCGACTTGATGGCGTGGGGCAGGGAATAAAACAGGTTCTCGAAATACCAGTGATTGCGCAGAAGCGTCCAGCCCTTGAGCTTGCTTTCGGCCAGGGCCTTTTCGGTTGCCTCGTGGTCGGGGGCAAGCAGCAGGGGTGAATTGTCGGGGTTCGGCATGGAGGTATAGATGACATGGGTGACGCCCGCCTTCTCGGCGGCGGCAACGGCGTTCGTGTGCTGCACAATGCGGTGGCCGGGACGGTCAATCGCATCGGTGCTGATGAGCAGGAGGCGGGTGGCGCCCTTGAAGGCTTCCACCAGATTGGCGGTATCGTCAAAATCCGCGGCGCGGACGTTGACGCCCTTGGCGGCAAGGCCTGCGAGCTTTTTGGGGTCGCGGGTGGTGGCAATGATCTTGCTGGCTGGAATCTTGTGGGTTTCCAGGAGGTTGCTGATAACTAGCTGACCGAGATGGCCGGAGGCGCCGGTGACGAGATACATGGTGTGAATCCTTCTGTTGCAATGGTCTCTAATTGAGAGTAAGTCTCAAATAGAGTAATTTGAATGGAGCGCAAGACGGCACTTTTCGCTCCTCTGGTTACACAGAAGGAACCATCCCCATGATTGGCCTGAATTTTTCCAACCGGCTTGATCCCGCCCTTACGGCGGCCTGTCCGATACGCGACGTGCTCGACCGCATCGGTGACAAGTGGAGCGTGCTGATCGTCGGGCACTTGAAGGATGGTCCGGTTCGCTTCGGTGTACTCAGACGGCAGATCGGCGATATTTCCCAGCGCATGCTGACCGAAACGCTGCGCCATTTGCAGCGCGATGGGCTGATCTTCCGGAAAGTTTATCCAACGGTGCCGCCCAGCGTGGAATATGGCTTGACGGATTTGGGCCGTTCGCTTCTGGTGCCGCTGGACCAGCTTGTCGAATGGTCGGCGCAGAATCACGAAGTGGTCAGAGCTGCGCGGAAGGAATTCGATCAAGTGGCGTAGGCACTTGTACTCCCTCATGCTGAGGTGCGAGTGGGCGATGCCCCGCGAGCCTCGAAGCATCGGTGCGTATGAGGGTCGACCCTTCGAGGCCAGGCTTCGCCGGGCTCCTCAGGGTGAGGGGTAATGAGCGCAAGCAAATTGATCGGGCAGGGAGAGCAGCGTGTCACTTGAGAGCGATATTGAGCGGCTGAAGATTCAGGAACAGAAGCTGCGATTTTCGAAACTGGATGAGGCCGATGCCTGGGCCCTCGGATCAT